>JBJKPL010000051.1:0-12201 GCA_046706345.1 Candidatus Sulfidibacterium sp. | reverse complement strand
GCCGTGGGTCGCCCCGGAAACTTCTTTGCGTAACAAATAGCCGGCCCATTGATTCCGGGACAGATTCAACCCCACAATCAACAGCAGCAATAGAAACAGAAAAAAAAGTACGGCATTTCTTCTCTTCATGGCTGTTTTGAACGACTAACTAAAACATCAAAAAATACCGGAAGATGATCGCTGTACCCTCCGTGATATTTAAATCCTGCGTAACTCCTGTTGGGTTTGAAACCCAGGTTTTTTTCATCCTTCTCCAGAAGGAAACCTGCATCAAAGATATGAAAGCTTTTGTCTTTTACAAAAAGACCTGAGTTTGGATTTTTTACGGCCTGCGAGACATACACCTGGTCGAATTCATACCAACGAGATCCGTTTTTCAGCGTACCCAGAACCTTCCCGTAGGACGGGGTAGGCAGCAGCCGGATCAGCCTGCAGGAATCCGAAAAAGGGCGGGTCAGGAGCTTCACTGCGGGATCGCCCGGATTTTCATTAAAATCGCCCATGACGATCAGGCGGGCTCCGGGATCAGCGCGGAAGAGGGAGTCGAGGTGGTGCCTCAGGATGCGGGCTTCGAGCATTCTTTTCGGCAGCGTGCTGAGGAGGCCTTCGTAGCGGGAGGTCCAGTGGTTGAAGAACAAATGAACAGTGTCGCCCTGCAACAGCCCTTTGACATAAAGGATGTCCCGGGTCCGGAATTTTTTGTTTTCCGGATCATCAATGCGGATGGGTCTTGAAAATAGTGGGGAAAAATCCTCCGGCCGGTAAAGCAGGGCGACGTCGATACCCCGGGTATCGGGCGAGTCGTAATGAATGATCTGGTAGTGCTCAGCCTGTAACGGGGTGTTTTCGATCAGGTCGGACAGCACCCGGTCGTTTTCTATTTCCGCCAGTCCGATAATCGAAAGTCCTTTCCATCCGCCCATCGCAGTCAGTACCTTGTAAATGTTCTCCAGTTTCCGGTGATAACGATAAAGGCTCCAGTGGTGGTCCCCACTGCGGTCAAACTGATGATAATCCCGGGTGGTATCCCGTTCGGTGTCGAAAAAGTTTTCCGTGTTGTAAAAGGCCATCCGGTAACTCGTTGCAGATTCCTGGTTTTGCCCGGCCAGACGGGTGAAGGCAAAAAGGATCAATCCCAGGCATAAAGCTTTCATTTTTAAGGTGGTTTATCCTGCAAGTTTACAAAAAATCATGCAGGAAATCAACAGGATATCTTGAACCGGTCTAAATTTCAGCTGCGCCCTCAAAAAAACAGGATCCCGGATGGGATATGAACAATAGTTCAATACCTTTGCGCTTTAAAAAATCAGGATGTCACCAAGACCGAAAAGAAGACGATGGCTGGAGGAGCCGCCTTTCAATGCCGGATTTGTTCCCCTGAACGGAGAATATGATCCCGGGGAGGGCATTGTGCTGTTGTTTGAAGAATATGAAGCCTTGCGGCTGTCGGATTACCAGGGCCTGCCCCAGGAAGAGGCTGCCCGGCGGATGCAGGTGTCGCGGCCTACCTTCACGAGAATCTATAAAACTACACGCGAAAAAATTGCCAGGGCTTTTGTGGAAAACAAGCCGATCCTCATCGAAGGAGGGCATGTAGATTTTCAGGAATCCTGGTACCGTTGTCATAACTGCGGATGCGTTTTTAAACTGGGGACGGAAGAGGAAAACAGGAAAGGTTGTCGGGTTTGCGGCTCAAATGACATCGTGCCGGTACAGGAAACCGGGGAAGCGGAACCAGGCCATGGCGGGGGAAAACCCGGCCAGGGCAAAAGGGGGAGGGCCGGGAATGCCGGATTTTGCATTTGTCCCCGCTGCGATTACAAAATTCCCCATCAGCCCGGAATTCCCTGCAGCAGTCTGCTGTGTCCTCGTTGCGAGATCAGAATGGTTCGCGAGCATTCGCCCCATCATAAACTCATGTTGGATAAACGTAAAGAAAATAGAGATGAATAAGAAAAAATTAGCCATCCCGAGCGACGGGGATACCTTATCAGAACACTTCGGACATGCCGGAGAATTTGCATTTTATGAAATCGAGGGAGATAAAATTGTATCTTCGGGCCGCCAAATCCCGCCGCCGCACACCGAAGGCAGTATTCCACGCTGGCTGGTGGAGAACCAGGTAACGGATGTGCTGGCAGGAGGGATGGGGCCAAAAGCCATGAATATCCTAAAGCAGCACAACATCTTTGTTTGGGTCGGAGTGCATGCTGACCGGGCTGAAAACCTGGTTCTGGATTTTATGCGGGGAGCTTTGAAAGGCGGACAAAATAATTGCAATCATTAAAAATCAATTCAATCATATCAAACTCAAAATCAAATGGACACAAAAAAAACAGGCTTTAATTCCAAGTTAATTCATTCCGGAGCGGTGGAAGAGAGTATGGGCAGCGCCGTATCTCCGATCTATCAGACTTCCACTTTTAAATTTACGGATGCGGATCAGGGTGCCCGCCGTTTCCAGGGAAAGGAAAGCGGATATATTTATACCCGTCTGGGTAATCCGAATCTCGACGACCTGGCCACTGCGCTGGCAGATCTGGAAGAAGGGTACGGCGCCGTAGTTACTTCCTCGGGCATGGCGGCCGTAAATGATGTCTATATGGCCCTGCTGGGTTCGGGCGACCACATGATCAGCCACAACGCCGTTTACGGCCCTTCGCGGGGGATCATGGAAACTTTTTATCCCAAATACGGCGTGGAAAGCACCTTTGTTGATTGTTCCGATATCGAAAATATCAGAAAGTCCATTCGTCCCAATACCAAACTGCTGTATCTTGAAACCCCGGCCAATCCCACCATGAAACTCACGGATGTGGCAGCGGCGGCAAAACTGGCGCACGAACACAATATTTTGGTGTGTGTCGACAACACCTTCAGCAGTCCCTACCTGCAGAAGCCCCTCAACCTGGGCGCTGATATCGTATTGCATTCCATGACCAAATTCATCAATGGCCATGCAGACATTGTGGGGGGTGCGGTGATTGCAAAAAACAAGGAAATTCTCGACAAACTGATCTATGTGATGAAGAATGTAGGCTTCAATATGGACCCGCACCAGGCCTGGCTCACGCGCCGCGGACTGAAAACCATGGCCATCCGTATCGAACGTGCCCAGGAAAATGCCCAAAAAGTAGCTGAATTTCTCGAATCTCATCCGAAAGTGAAATGGGTGTTGTATCCCGGGCTGGATTCTTTTCCGCAGAAAGACCTGGTGAAAAAACAAATGTCAGGCCCCGGTGCCATGATGTCCTTTGAGCTGAAGGGAGGCATCGATGCCGGAAAAAAAGTGATGGATCATGTGAAGCTGGCATTGCTGGCCGTTTCACTGGGTGGGATCGAAACTCTGATCCAGCATCCGGCCTCCATGACGCATGCCGTACTGGGTCCCAAAGAGCGGGGTGAAGCCGGCATTACCGACGGGCTGGTGCGCCTTTCCGTGGGTATCGAAGATGCGGAAGACATCATTGCCGATCTCGATCAGGCCTTGTCCTTCGCCTAAAGTAAAGAAAAACAACGTTTTCCGGATCTTTCCACTGTTGAGAGATCCGGATTCGTTTCTTCAGGCGGCAAAACCCGGCAAAACCCGGCAAACCCGTGGCAGGGAAGTGCTTTAAGCAAAACATTTATGGCCGTCGAAACATGGTATTCTTAATTAATTGCTATTTTTGCATCTGTTTGAACCGCTCCTTTCCGGTGATGGGTTTTTCCCTGCCGGAGAATGTCTTAAATTTATGTTAGAATGGAAGCAAAAAATCTGAATGATCAGAATCCTGAAATTGCTGATTTAGCGCAGTCTCAGGAGGAGAAGCCTCAAGCCGGTGAGAAAACGGCCTCTGTTAAAAAAAATGCCAAAAGTGCCCCGAAAGTTTCCCAAAAAACGGCCCGGCAGATTGCTGCCCAGGAAAAGAAAATGATTTCCAGGCAGGTCGCAAGCCAAATTATGGAAAGCAAGGTATTGTCTTCGGACCCTGAAGAGAAAAAACCGCAGTTTCAACCCAAATCGATGCGCCCTTGCATCATAAGATCCTGGAGATGCTGAACGGCGTCGGGGAAGAAAAAAACGACCCTCAACCCAAGCCGGCCCCGAAGAAAAAGAAAGTCATCATCCGCCAGATCGAGGAAGTGGATCACAAATTGATCCTGACGCTCATCCGGGATACCCACGTGGCAGCTCAGCAGGCAGAGAAACAAAATACGGAAGATGATATTGATTATGACCAGCTGAATAAGCAGGAACTGGTAGACCTGCTGGAAGAAGTGGTTCAGGAAACCGATGCTACCAAGATCAAAAATCAGGTTGCCCAGATCAAGGTGTCCTTTTACAGAAGAAACAAAGAGGATATTGAAAATAAAAAACAGGATTTCATTGCTTCCGGCGGTGATGAGGAGTCGTATGAACACATTCTGGATCCGCTCGAAATCCGCTTTCAAAATGCATTCAACATCTATCGCCACAACAAGGCTAAATTTGCCCAGGAGCTTGAAAATATCAAACAGGCCAACCTGAAAGAAAAATACCGGATCCTGGAAGATCTGAAAAACCTGATCAACTCGGAAGAAACCTTAAAAAAGACTTATGATGAGTTCCAGACCCTGCAGGAAGAATGGAAGCAGGTAGGACTCGTGCCTGCTTCGGAACTCAACGACCTGTGGCAAAACTACCATTTCCTGGTGGAGAAATTCTTTGACAAGGTCCGCATCAACAAAGAGTTGCGGGACCTGGACCTGAAAAAGAATCTGGAAAAAAAGATCGAGCTTTGTGAAAAAGCCGAGGACCTTCTCAAGGAAGATTCGATCCTGAAATCCTTCAAGCTGCTGCAAAAATATCATGAGGAATGGCGTGAAGTCGGACCGGTGCCCCGCGAGAATAACGAAGAAGACTGGGAACGGTTCAAAGACGCTACCGAAAAGATCAACGAACGCCGGAGGGAACATTACAAGGAGCTGCAGGAAGTCCAGAAACAGAATCTGGAAGCCAAAGAAAATCTTTGTGAACAAGCCGAACTGCTGATCTCCGAAATGGACTGCTCCAGTATTTCCGATTGGGATAAAGCCACCCACAAAGTGGACGGACTCATGAAATCATGGAAATCTGTGGGCCGGGCACCGAAGAGCAAAAACGATGAGATTTGGAAACGCTTCAAGGTATCGCTGGATTCCTTTTACGAGCAGAAGCGCATCTTTTTCAGCGAGATCAAAAAACAACAGGTAGAGAATTACAACCTGAAACAAAAACTCTGCGAGCGTGCCGAGGAATTGCAGGAAAGCGATTCCTGGAAGATCACTACCGATGAGCTGATCGGCCTGCAGAAGGAATGGAAGAAAATCGGTCCGGTGCCAAGAAAATTTTCCGACAAGATCTGGAAGCGCTTCCGGGCCGCCTGCGATATTTTCTTTGAAAGGAAATCGGAATTCTACAAAGAACGCCGACATGAAGAAGAGGAAAACCTGAAAAAGAAACTGGACGTCATCGAAGCCATCAAATCCTATAAAACGACCAAATCGAAAGACGATGACATCGAAGCGCTGAAAGACTTCCAGAAACAATGGCACGAAATCGGCCATGTGGTCTTTAAAGAAAAAGACAAGATCTACAAGCAATTCAAGACCGCCGTCAACGAACTTTCTTCCCGGCTGGGCATCAGCAATGCCGACGTGAGCATCTCGAATTTTGAAAATAAGATCGAAAACATCAAGAATTCTTCTGATACGGAGCACAGCCTCTTAAAAGAAAGGGCATTCCTTGTCAACAAACTGAAAAAACTGAAGGATGACATCATCCTGTGGGAAAACAACATCGGTTTCTTTTCCGACTCGAAAAAGTCCAATGTTTTCAAGGCGGAGTTTGAAAAGAAGATCGAGGATGCCAAGAAGAATCAGTACACCATCCAGGATAAGATCAAATTGATCGACAAGGAACTGGAAGGATAATGAAAAGACTTTTTCAAAAAAAAGCAGGCCGGGGCCTGCTTTTTTTATGAAAGTGATTTGTCATTGTATCAGATTGGAGCTGACCAAGCTGTAGGAATCCGTTTTTCCCAAGTATTGTGAAGTCCACTTGATGATGCCGTAATGTTTGGCTATATAAAAATCCATGGTTACCGAATCAGTCGTGTAGCTTCCGTTGACGATTTTGGGGAATTTGTCGCGGCTGTGGTAAACATTGTCGTATTTTTTTCCCAACTCCAGGTAATACGGCAGGATTTCCATATTTGTATAAATCCCTTCCTGACCGCCGATGATCTGCGGCTGCCGCAACTTATACTGGGGTGCAAACGCCAGCACAAAGGAACTGTCGGTTTTAAAGATTCGGAAAAGGTCGTTCATATGTGACGTGTCGCTTAACAGGCGGGTGGCGGAAATGCTTTCCTTCCAGAGGTTCATGGAGTTGCTGTCCAGCACCATCTCGATGACATCGTAACTGAAAGAGGGCGTGGTCGGGTTAGGCGACTGGAACCCGATATAAGAGCTGATGTCGTTGATGGTGAGTGAAAACGGAACCTGCGTGGAATCGTCCTGATAGGTCCACTGGCTTCCGGTCTTGAAAAAACAAAAATCTTTGAATTGGGGCGTGACATGATAATAGGCATTCTGCCCGTTAAAAAGTTTGTTGCAGCCGGCGGCAAATATTACAACGGCGATCAATCCCAAAAACGCCGGCTTTATGATGGAATGTTTGTTCATTATTTACCCGAATTTCTTGTGCTCTTTCGATTTTGTTTACTTTTACAAAAGTAAGAGATAAATTGAAATATGGCAGGGAATAGTTTTGGGAAAATCATAAAACTCACCAGCTTTGGCGAGTCGCACGGACGTGCAATAGGGGGGGTGCTTGAGGGCATTCCGGCGGGATTGAAAGTCGATCCGGAATTTATTCAACAGGAATTGGACCGGCGGCGGCCGGGGCAGTCGAAATGGGTGAGCCCACGGCAGGAAGCGGATCGTTTTGAGATCCTTTCCGGCGTATTTGAAAATCAAACCCTGGGAACCCCCATCGGATTTGTCATTTGGAACAAGGATCAGCATTCGGCCGATTATGATCATATCGCAAAAGCTTACCGGCCTTCCCATGCCGATTATACCTATGATCAGAAGTACGGTTTTCGCGATCATCGCGGCGGCGGGCGTTCTTCGGCCCGCGAAACCATCGCCCGGGTGGCGGCCGGGGCTTTTGCCAAGATGCTGCTGTCTCAGGTAGGGATCGAGGTGCATGCTTTTGTGCATCAGATCGGGACCGTACGCCTTGAGCAGGTTCCGGACATGGAAGCCATAAGGAATACGGAAAAATCCGTGTTGCGTTGTCCGGATGAATCGACAACGGAAAAAATGAAACAGCTCATTGAGGATACGGCCCGCGAAGGGGATACCCTGGGCGGGAAAATCTCCTGCGTGGTGACCGGCATGCCCGCGGGACTGGGTGAGCCGGTATTTGACAAACTCCATGCCGACCTGGGGAAAGCCATGCTGAGCATTAACGCCGTCAAGGGATTCGAGATCGGGTCGGGATTTTCCGCTGTGGCCATGAAAGGTTCGCAACACAACGATGCTTTTGTGAAAGAGGGCGATCATTTGCGCACGGTTTCCAACAACTCCGGCGGTATCCAAGGCGGGATCTCCAACGGCAGCGATATTTATTTCAATGTGGGATTTAAACCCATTGCCACCATCATGAAAACCCAGAAATCTTTCGATGCAAAAGGAAATGAAATCGTCCTCGAAGGAAAGGGCCGGCACGATGTAACCGTTGTGCCGCGTGCTGTTCCCATCGTGGAAGCCATGACTGCCCTGGTCATCGCCGACCATTATTTGAGAAACAGAGTCTCAACCATGGAAAATCTATGATCTGACCTGGCGACAGGCATAAAAAAAGTCCGGCTCCTGAGAACCGGACTTTTTTTATGAAATACATTGCCTATTTCTTGGTGGCACTTTTTTTCGGCGCAGCCTTTCCCGCAGGGGCTCCGTTCTTTTTCGGCTTCTTGATCTTGATGGCAATGGTATCGGCCTTGGCATCATAGAGAACCGTGATGACATCGCCTTCGGAAAGAGAACTTTTGATGATCTCTTCCGCCAGCAGGTCTTCGATGTATTTCTGGATGGCTCTTTTCAAGGGGCGTGCGCCGAACTGTTCGTCCCAGCCTTTTTCGATAATATAATCTTTGGCTACGGAATTCACTTCGATCTTATAGCCCATTTCACGGATCCGTTCGTAAAGCGAAGACAACTCGATGTCGATGATCTTGTAAATGTCTTCTTTCTCCAGCGAATCGAAGATGATGACGTCATCGATCCGGTTCAGAAATTCAGGTGCAAACGCACGTTTCAGGGCGTTTTCGATCACGCCGTGTGCCATGCTGGCCCGGCTGCTTTTTCGGGCTTCGGTAGAAAACCCGATGCCTTCGCCAAAGTCTTTCAATTGCCGCGAACCGATGTTGGAAGTCATGATGATGATGGAATTCTTGAAATCCACTCTTCTTCCCAGACTGTCGGTCAGCACACCGTCATCCAGCACCTGAAGCAGCAGGTGGAACACATCGGGATGGGCTTTTTCGATCTCATCCAGCAAAATGATGGAATACGGTTTTCTCCGCACTTTCTCGGTCAGCTGGCCGCCTTCTTCGTAACCAACATATCCTGGAGGGGCGCCGACGAGCCGAGATACGGCAAATTTTTCCATGTATTCGCTCATGTCGATGCGGATCAGCGCGTTTTCGTTGTCGAACATGTATTTGGCCAGCATTTTGGCCAGATAGGTCTTTCCAACTCCGGTAGGGCCGAGGAAAATAAATGATCCGATGGGTTTATTGGGGTCCTTGAGGCCGGCACGATTCCGGCGAATGGCTTTCACCACCTTTTCGATGGCCGCATCCTGACCAATGACTTCTTTCTGCAGATCAGGCACCATATTGATCAGCCGTTCGCTTTCGCTTTGCGCGATGTTGGTCACGGGGATGCCCGTCATCATGGCCACCACTTCCGCCACATTGGCTTCGGTCACGGCTTCGCGTTGAATATCGGACTCTTCTTCCCAGCGTTTTTTGGCCCGTTCCAGCTCTTCGGTGTAGCGTCTTTCGATGTCGCGGAATTGGGCGGCTTCTTCAAATTTCTGCGCGCCGATGGCCTGCACTTTTTTCAGCCGGATCTCTTCGATGGATTTTTCCAGGTTGATGATCTCGGAAGGAACATGAATGTTGCTGATGTGCACCCGGGCACCGGCTTCGTCAAGGGCGTCGATGGCCTTGTCGGGAAGGAACCGGTCGCTGATATAACGGTTTGTGAGGGTCACGCAGGCCCGGATGGCTTCGGGACTGTAACGCACCAGATGGTGATCCTCGTATTTTTCTTTGATATTTTCCAGAATATGAATGGTCTCATCGGGGGTGGTGGGATCCACCAGTACTTTCTGGAAGCGGCGCTCCAGCGCCCCGTCTTTTTCTATGTACTGACGGTATTCATCCAGGGTCGTCGCTCCGATGCACTGCAGTTCGCCGCGAGCCAGTGCCGGTTTGAAGAGATTGGAAGCATCCAGCGAACCGGTGGCATTACCGGCACCCACAATGGTGTGGATCTCATCGATAAACAAGATGATGTCCGGATTCTTGGTCAGTTCATTCAGCACGGCTTTCATTCGTTCTTCGAACTGACCGCGGTATTTGGTTCCGGCTACCAGAGAAGCCAGGTCCAGCGTGACGATCCGTTTGTTGAACAAAACCCTTGACACCTGACGGTTTACAATGCGCAGGGCCAGTCCTTCGGCAATGGCGGATTTCCCAACGCCGGGTTCCCCGATCAGGATTGGGTTGTTTTTCTTGCGACGGCTGAGCACCTGAGAGATGCGTTCCAGCTCTTTGTTCCGACCTACGATAGGGTCGAGACGTTTTTCCTGGGCGGCTTTGGTAAGGTCGTTGCCGAAATTGTCCAGAACCGGGGTTTTGGATTTGGCTTCACCTTTCTTGGGACCCGATCCAAAGGGTTTTTCCGCTCCAAAGTCCTCGTTTTCATCTTCATTTTGCAGCTCAGAACGGGTCGGCTGGATGAGATCCGGTTTGTCCTTCTGATCGCTCAGCATGGATTTCAGCTCTTCTTTGAAGGTTTGGTAATCCACACCGGCCATAGAAAGTTTATGGGTAACCAGGTTGTTTTCATCCTTCAGGATGGCCAGCATCAGGTGTTCGGTATCTATCAGCTCGCTGTGGAGGACTTTGGCTTCAAGATAAGTAATTTTCAAGGCCTTTTCGGCTTGTTTCACCACCGGGACATTTTCCATCCGTGCCTGTCCGGCATCGGGGTTTCTGACCGAGGTTTCAATTTCTTTTTTCAATTTTTTCAGATCCACGCCAAAATAACGCAGCACCTGAACTGCCAACCCTTCGCCTTCACGCAGGATCCCCAGTAACAAATGTTCCAGGCCTATATAATTGTTGCCCAGTCGCACCGCTTCCTCCCGGCTGTACGACATGACGTCTTTCATTCTGTTCGAAAATTTCGTATCCATTAATTCTTTTGTTTTTCTTTCGCAAAATTAAGCATAAGCAGAATACCAATAAAATTAAAGTCAAAAATATCTTGTCCGGGCACTATTTCCGTTTCAGAAAAGACGGAAAAATACCCATGCTAAACAAAGATAAACCACATTCCGGAAGCTGACGGGTCATGGGAAATGAATTTTTAACCGTCAGTTGTTAACAGAAAATCCATGAGATAACCGGCAGATTTGTTTCATAAATTCTTAAGAAAGTATTATTTTTGCAGGTTAATTCATATTTCATAACCTAAGTTTTGAGGAGTTCAATTAATGGAAAATTTTCCTGAAGGAGAAAGGATTTTAAGGATCAACATTGAAAACCAAATGAAATCCTCCTACATCGATTACTCGATGTCGGTGATTGTGGCCCGGGCATTACCGGATGTTCGTGACGGAATGAAACCGGTACACCGCAGGGTTTTATTCGGAATGTATGAACTGGGGGTTTTTTCGAACCGTCCCTATAAGAAATCTGCCAGGATCGTAGGGGAGGTGCTGGGGAAATTCCATCCGCACGGCGACAGTTCTGTCTATGATACCATGGTGCGAATGGCCCAGGACTGGTCGTTACGGTATCCGCTGGTGGAGGGACAGGGAAACTTCGGTTCCATCGACGGTGACAGCCCGGCTGCCATGCGTTACACCGAAGCACGGCTGAACAAAATCGCCGAAGAGATGCTGGTGGATCTCGAAAAAGATACTGTCGATCAGCAGAATAACTTTGACGACAGTTTAAAGGAACCCACCGTTCTTCCGGCTTTAATTCCGAACTTACTGGTGAACGGTGCTTCTGGAATCGCGGTCGGGATGGCTACCAACATGGCTCCGCACAACCTCTCGGAAGTGGTGGACGGCATCATCGCTTATATCGATAACCATGACATCACCATCCCCGAACTGATGGAATATGTAAAAGCCCCCGATTTCCCCACGGGAGGGATCATCTATGGTTACGAAGGGGTGAAAGAGGCTTTTGAAACCGGTCGCGGCCGGATCGTGATCCGCGGCAGGGTAAACATCGAGGAAGCTTCAAACGGACGTGAACGTCTGATAATTAACGAATTACCATATCAGGTAAACAAGGCGGAAATGATCCGGAAGACCGCCGACCTGGTCAATGAAAAGAAAATCGAAGGCATTGCCGATATCAATGATGAGTCGGACCGGAACGGGATGCGCATCGTTTATGAACTGAAAAGAGAAGCGATGCCGAGCATCGTCATCAATCAGCTGTTCAAGTTGACTGCGTTGCAGAGTTCTTTTAGCGTGAACAATATTGCCCTGGTGAACGGCAGGCCCGAAGCCCTGAATCTGAAAGACCTGATCCGGCACTATGTAAATCACCGGCATGAAGTGGTGATCCGCAGGACCCGTTTTGATCTGAATGAAGCCGAGAAAAAGGCTCATATCCTGGAAGGGCTGCTGATCGCCCTGGACAACATCGACGAGGTGATCAGTCTGATCCGGGCATCCAAAACCCCCGAGGAAGCCAAAGAAGGCCTGATGACGCGATTTGAGCTTTCCGAAATACAGGCCAAAGCCATTCTCGACATGCGCCTACAAAAGCTGACGGGGCTGGAACGCGATAAGCTGAAAGAAGACTATGAAAATCTGATGGCGCTGATCAAAGAACTGAAAGAGATCCTGGCCGATGAATCGCTGAGGATGGAGAT
>JBJKPL010000050.1:0-3928 GCA_046706345.1 Candidatus Sulfidibacterium sp. | reverse complement strand
GATCAGTTTGTCCTCCAGGTCTTTCAATCCATTAAATGGGTCGTGCAATTTACCGAAATCCTCCGGATTCAGGCTGAGGGACAAGGCGTTGATTGTAAAGTCGCGCCGTCGCTGGTCGTCTTCCAGGCTGCCGTTTTCCACGATGGGTTTCCGGGTTTCCTTTCGGTAAGACTCTTTCCGGGCTCCCACAAATTCCAGCTCCCATTCCTTGAAGCGGATCATGGCGGTACCGAAATTCTGAAAATATTTCGCTTCGATGTTCCTACCCAACAAAGGGGCCAAGGCTTGGGCAAAGTCGATCCCGCCGCCAACCACTACAAAATCAACGTCTTTTGAAGGTCGTTCCAGGATCAGGTCCCTGACAAATCCGCCAATGACATAAGCCGGTACTTTCCTTTCAGCTGCCAGTTTGGATACCGACGTGAAAGGTTCTTTCTGAATGTATTTTGAATAATCCGCCATCGCGGCAAAAGTACAAAAATGCACTGAAAGACTCACCCAAAACGAATCGTTCCGGGCATCAATCGCCTTTTATGGCGAAATAAGATTCCAGTTCTTTGAGCGTGTTTTCGTTGGTCTCCAGGTCGTGGACAATATTGCCTTCATGGAGTACGACAATGCGTTCACAGACTTCCGTGACGTGGTTCAGGTCGTGCGAGGAGATGAGCATACACATTTTGTGATGATCGCGCCATTCCTTTAACAGGCTTTTCAGCTGAAACTGGGAGGTAGGGTCGAGGTTTGAGAACGGTTCGTCCAGCACCAGCACCTCAGGCCGGATCATCAGCGCGGCGGCAATGCCCACTTTCTTTTGATTGCCTTTGGAAAGTTCTCGTATGTAACCCTTATTTTGCATGATGTCGTTGCCAAGGAAGGCTTTCATGGTCTCCACAAATTGTTTCACCTCTTCGGATTTCAATCCGTTCAGCTTGCCAACGTAATTGAAATATTCTCCCGGGGTCAGGTAATCGATCAGGAACCCTTCGTCCAGGTAAGATCCTGTATAGGTTTTCCAGTTTTCATTTCTGGAAACATCGGTATCAAACGACATGACACGCCCTGAAGTGGCTTTGATAAGGTCGAGGATCAGCCGGAAAAAAGTAGTCTTTCCGGCGCCGTTATTGCCGACCAGACCGAAACTCTCGCCTTTTTCTATTTGAACGTCAGGAATATTTAAGACGGTTCTTCCGCCGTATTGCTTGGTTAAATTTTCAACTTTAATCATAAGGATCTGTTTTCTGGATGTTATTTAATTCGATAGCCTTCGGCAATTTTATATCTGTTTTTCTGGAAAAAGGCCGTAGCCCATTTGATCAGCTGCTGATGGATCAGGATCCCGAGCAAACCGAGGCCCATAATGACGAGTAGCGCCCCGTTTTGGCCCAGCAGGGAATTCAGCAGCAGGAACAGCACCACCGGGCCGCCCATCAGCGGCAAAACAATGAGAAAATTGTTGATGCCCACGCCCTGATAGTTCATCATTTGACCGCGGTCGAGTTCCATGCGTTTCCGGTTAAAGCTGGCCGAAAACAGAAGCATCGGGGCGTTGATGCCCAGATTGTAGATCAGAAATACGAAATTCAGCTCCAGAATGATCCTTCCTTAATAGACATAGGGAATGGTCAGAATGAAAAGCAGGGTGGTGGGAATGGTCATCAGATAATATTTGGCCCTGAAATATTCTTCGGTTTTGATGTTGGAAGCCAGTATGAAGTCAAACTGACCGCTTTCCCAGGCAAGGATGTACTGGCCGTAGATGATCAGGAAACCGCCGGAAATGAAAGTGGCAATAAAAATTAACAGCCCGGTGTGATCCATATACCCTTTCTGCGGGAAAAAGAACAATCCGTACAACAGCGAGATGGGCAGGCTGATCATCAGCATCTGCTTCGAGCGTTTGTTTCTCAGCAGAAGCCGGATCTCGTTGAGGATCATTGAGCCTGTTTTTCCCAGATTTTCAAGCCCTGCCAGATGACGGCTGAGCCTTTCGCCCCGTTTTTTCTTTTTAACCAGGTTTTCAAGATACAGGTGATTCAACGTATAGCGATGATTTTCCCAGAAGAATAGTATCAGAGTTGCCATGGGTAGCAGGATCCAAAGCGGGTTTTTCAGCAGGTTGCCGAAATACCAGCCCGAAATTTGTTGCAGCGGCAGAAAATGATAATGATCCAGCAACCCGACAATGAGCGCAGACGTAAGGATCACCAGCACCACGGAGGGACTGACCGTGCTTTCCCGTTTGAGGCGAATGACCAGGAAATTGGAGCTGAAATCAATAAAATAAATGGCTGCAAAAAACACCACGGCCGTCAGTGCGGAAACATGGTCCGGTAAATAAATCACCGTGAAAGGCAGAAAAAGAAACAGCGGCAGGAAGTTGAAAAATGATAGCAGGGACCTGAAATTCAGGTAATAACTGATCCGGCTTTTTTGGATGGGCAGGTGCAGCATCGGTGTCACTTCCATGGTGGGCAATTCCTGCAGGAAAAAGCGCAACATAAAGGTAACCAGGAAGTAATAAATAAGGGTCCGGCCAAGGAGGACTTCCGGTGCCATTCCGTGGCCTTCCTTGGTGAGGATGGCGCCCAGGTAAATCCCCACAAAGACCAGATCCAGCAGCAGCAACAGCATCAACAAACCGATGACAATGTTCAGTGCCAGACTCTTTTGCCAGAACGACGAGCGGGAGATTCTTTTAAATTGAAGCGAAGTAAAATGATAATTCATAAACTGTGGTGTAATAAAACGGCTAATATAGAAAAAAGTCTCATCAATCCTGCTGATGCTGCGGACGCAACAGGTCGTTGATGGTTTTTACCGGGTTAAAGGTAATCAGCGGTACTTCCACGAAGATGGTGATCCAGTCGGCCATGGCGCCGTTCCATAAACCCGGAAGTTCCAAGGCTTTTAATTCAACCCCATGATTGGATTTCAGCGAGATAAATCCCGTTTCAGGATCCACGAATTCGTGCAGGTCGAATTTTTCACCTTTAAAGTTGCGTACGCCGCAGACCAGATCTACCGGATTGAAGTGCGTCGCCCTGGCTACAATTTCTTTTTGTTTGGGATTGTCAAAATCGATTTGCGAAGATTCGACGATCTGCAGCGAAAATTCGCTGGTTTTGTCATGCACCCAGAACGGGCCTCCGCCGGGTTCGCCTTCGTTTTTCACCATGCCGGCAATGCGCATGGGCCGGTTGAGTTTGTTGTAAAGGAAATCCATTTTTCCCATCTTATCATAGCCTTCGTAGGCTTTGGGAATAAAAATGCTCAGCCTTTTTGCGGCAAAAGTGCGGATATCTTCCAGCTCTTCCTCGCTGAGGTTTCCTTCGTCCAGCAGATCGAGATATTCGAATGTCTGCTCCTGCAGTTGCAGCAACAATCCTCCGATGACTTTCTTGTAGCGGTAGGTGGTGTCTCTCAGCCGGTCGGGTACGATGTTGTCGATATTTTTGATAAAGATGATCTCCGAATCCAGGTCGTTGAGGTTTTCCAGCAACGCCCCGTGGCCGCCGGGTCGGAAGGTAAGACTGCCGTCGTTTTTCCGCAGTGGGTTGTTGTCCAGGTCTACAGCCAGGGTATCGGTAGCGGGTTTTTGTTGTGAGAAACTGAGCTCATAGGTTATTCCAAAGGATGTTTCATATTTGCTTTTGACGTTTTGAAAGATTTTTTCAAACGCCTGCTGGTGTTCCGGAGAAACGGTAAAGTGAACCCGAGCCACATGATGCCGGTCGGAGGCATAGTTCGCGGCTTCCACCAGATGTTCTTCAAAGGCGCGCCGCGGTCCGTCGGGATAGTCGTGGAAAAACAGCAGGGCTTTCGGCAGTTGGGCATAGTTCAGGCCTTTTTCCGTCAGGAAAAAGTCCAGGATGGTCGCATAATCCTTTTGTGCCAGCAAAGCCTCCAAATCCAGATCGTGGGCCTTTAT
>JBJKPL010000049.1:0-3041 GCA_046706345.1 Candidatus Sulfidibacterium sp. | reverse complement strand
GTCTCGAGGGTGGAGGGATTGTGCCCGTGGACGATCTTTTTCCCTTTGATCTTTTCCGGCACCACCACGAAATTCCGGATCCAGATCATGGATTCCCCGTCGGAAAAAGGATCATCGAGGTCAAAGTTGAATCCCGCATGGACGGCAAAAAAATGATCCAGTTCGGTATAATAGGCCAAAGACCGCATCCAGTCAATATATTTTTCGGGAATGCCGTCCGGCGTTTCTGCCTGGAAACTTTTCAGGGTCTGGATGCCGCCCAGACCTGCCCAGTGCTGCTGAAACCGGCCGATGAACTGATAACCGCCCTGCTGTCTGAGCTTTTGGAATTCTTCGTAGGCTTTAATGCAAATGGCTTCATGGTTGCCGGCCAGGGCGGTGATGTGATAACCCCGGGCTTCCAGGTCCATAATGAAGTCAAGGACGCCTTTGCTGTCGGGTCCCCGGTCAATGTAGTCTCCCAGAAAAATGAGATGGTCTTTTTTATCAGGATTGATCTGCTGAAAAATGAGGGATTTCAGTGTTTCCAAACACCCGTGCGTATCGGGAATGACCCAGGTTTTTTCCATAGCATTTTAGTTTTTGAACAAAATGGCAAGGATCAGTCCTAAGTGAGAAAAGTAAGGGGAGTCAACAGCCTCCCCTTAGGTTTTATTTTCCCTTGGCCTGATTGGCCACTTGTTCCATTAGTTTTTTAACTTCTTCCGGATCGCCCAGGAAGTAGTCTTTGATAAAGTTCATGTTGTCGTCGAATTCAAAAACATACGGTATGCCTGTCGGGATGTTGAATTTGATGATCTCTTCTTCGCTCATGCCTTTCAGATGCATCACCAGAGCCCTGAGGCTGTTGCCGTGTGCTGCAACCAGCAAGTCGCCCATTTCTTCCAGCGAAGGCTTGATCTCGCTTTCCCAGTAAGGGAGCATCCTTTCAATCACTTCTTTCAGTGATTCGGTCAGCGGTAGTTCTTCTGGCGTCAGCGCGGCATAACGCGGATCGAAACGGGGATTTCTTTCATCATCGTCCGAAAGTGGTTCCGGCGGAATGTCAAAGCTTCGACGCCACATCAATACCTTTTCATCTCCGTATTTTTCGGCCGTTTCGGCTTTGTTCAATCCCTGCAGATTTCCGTAATGCTTTTCGTTCAACCGCCAGCTTTTCCTTTCTTCGATCCACATCAGGTCCATTTCTTCCAGCGCCAGCCAAAGTGTCTTAATGGCGCGGGTCAGATAAGAAGTATAAGCTCTGCGGAAGGTATATCCTTCTTTTTTTAATACCTGGCCTGCTTTTTTTGCTTCCTGAATGCCCTGCTCCGAAAGCGGAACGTTGGTCCATCCGGTAAAGCGGTTCTCTTTGTTCCAGGCACTCTCGCCATGCCTTAATAATACTAATCGTTTCATTTTTTTTCGTTTAACCTTAAATAATTTATGTTCTATCTTCGGTCGCTGTTTTTTTGGCTGTAATTGATTTTCGTGTCTAAATTTGCCCTTAATTTGTTGTTAGAATGAAAGTCCAGACACCCCGGTTTTTGCATAAGCTGTTTCCAGAACTAATTTGGAAAGAGCAGGTTACGTCAAAAGAGATCTATCTGACTTTTGATGACGGACCGCATCCAAACATTACCCCAAAAATATTGAATATTCTCGCCCAATATGATGCAAAAGCCTGTTTTTTTTGTGTCGGCGAAAATGTGCAACGATATCCGGAGACTTTTCAACGTGTGCAGGCGGCCGGTCACCAGGTGGGAAATCATACGTTTAATCACTTGCAGGGGTGGAAAGTCCCGGATGATGTGTATCTTGAAAACATTGAAAAGTGCAACGACCTGGTGCATTCCCGGTTCTTCAGGCCCCCGCACGGGAAGATCCGGCGGTCGCAGATCAAAAGGCTAAAGGAAAATTACAATATTGTGATGTGGACGATGATCACCCACGATTACGATGGAAGTTACGATTCGGAAGTTTGTCTGAAAAAAGCCATTCAAAAAACACGGCCCGGCGATGTGGTCGTTTTTCACGACAGCGTGAAGGCTGAAAAGAATGTGCTGTACGTTTTGCCGAAATTTCTCGAGCACTTTTCAAAGCTGGGATACCGGTTTGTTACCTGGAAGTGAATTTCTTATGTCCCTTTCGGGGATGGAAAAATTTTTGTATTTTCGAATACACCTTATAAACTATAAACCCATGACCCCTCCTCCGGATTTTTTAATGGAAAAAGCACGCCATTTCTGTGCGTATCAGGAGCGCAGCATCGACGACGTCAAAAACCGCCTGATGCAATGGAAAGCTTCGGAAGATACCATCGAAGAGATCGTTTCCCAACTCAAGGATGAAAATTATCTGGACGAAGAGCGATTTGCCCGGGCTTTTGCCGTGGGAAAACTGCGTTACAACAAATGGGGGCGCAACAAGATCATTTATGCGCTGAAACAAAAACAGATCCCCGATCTGTACATCCAGATCGGCCTGGGTGAAATCGAAGAAGAAGAATACGTCAACACATTGAAAGCCATTTTATCCACAAAAAAAGTGACGGGGCAAAACGATTTTGTCCGTCAGAATAAGCTGGTGAAGTTTGCTGTACAGAAAGGATTCCAGGCTGATATGGCCTGGAAAATATTAAAAGGTCAGATCTAGGCTATTCGTCTTCCACAATATGGGAAGCGTAATTTCTCCATTTTTCAATCACCTGTTGCATATCGTCGGGAAGTTCCGAATCAAAGAACAGCTTTTCCCTTGTGGTGGGATGCACAAAACCCAGTGTTTTGGCGTGGAGTGCCTGACGCGGCAGGATCTTAAAGCAATTCTGTACGAACTGTTTGTATTTGGTAAAGGTGGTTCCTTTGATGATCTGGTCGCCGCCGTAGCGCTCGTCGTTGAACAACGGATGGCCGATGTATCTGAAATGCGCCCGGATCTGGTGCGTACGCCCGGTTTCCAGTTTGCATTCCACCAGCGTGACGTAACCTAATCGTTCCAGCACTTTATAATGACTGATCGCGGGTTTTCCGTAAGAGCCGTCTTTAAAAACGGTCATCATGCGG
>JBJKPL010000048.1:0-8264 GCA_046706345.1 Candidatus Sulfidibacterium sp. | reverse complement strand
GGCAGATACTGAGCATTCCATTGATCCTGCTGGGCATCGGACTGCTCATCTGGTCGTCGAAACAAGCTCCCGTAAACTATGATAAAAGTTTATCAGAAAAATGATCCTTTCTGATTATATTTTTATTAATTTTGCAGCCTGAAATCAGCCGCCTGACAAGGCGTGTTCTTTAAATAACCGGGGTGTGGTGCAGTTGGCTAGCATGTCCCGACATGGGTCGGGATGGTCGCAGGGTCGGGTTCTGCAGTTACGTCCCAGGATTTAGTTCTTAATAAAATATTTTTTCGGGGTGTGGTGCAGTTGGCTAGCATGCTTGCATGGGGTGCAAGTGGTCGCAGGTTCGAGTCCTGCCACTCCGACCAGAAGAAAGCTTTGAGGATTTTCTCTTCAAAGCTTTTTTTATTACACCACTTTGCCCAACAGAAAACCTTGTCTACCGGGACCTATGCTCAAGTAAAATTTTTCAAATTTCAATCAGAAGGACAGTTTGAATTGACGCTCCGATTAAGAAAACTTCTTTTAAAAGGAAGGGAGCGCTTATTGTTTCATTCATTGCATTTCCTGACGTGGTATTGAAACAATCCTCCTTCGGAGGTTATCGTAAAAAGATATTTTTGAAGAATATAGGCAGAAGTTCCCGCCTAATGGAGGTATTTTTCGATAAGAACCAAGAGGTTACTTAACTTGATGGGTTTGGCCATAAAATCATTGGCTCCCAGCTCCATACTTTCGTGTTCTTCTCCCGAAAGGATATAAGCTGTCTGAACAATGACGGGGGTTTTTTTGTCTTTTGCACGGATATGCTTTAACACATCAAATCCGCTGGTGGTGTAAAGGTTCAGATCCAGTAGAACCAGATCGACATCATTATCATCAAACACTTTCATCGCTTCGTCACCATCACCAACCAGCAGGATCCTGGCATTGGTTCTTTTCAACGCCGCGTCGAAAAAACGCATACTGGACTCAGTATCTTCTACTACAAGAATCGTTTTGTTATTAAAGTCAAACTTATCCACAATTTATTTTTTGGATTTCACTTTAGGTATTCGGTACCCCTCCTTCATTGGTTAATGTCTGAGATTGTAAAAATTCCTGTGGCCGGTGCCCCATTTTCTTTCACATTTTATTTCTCTCTTGCAATGATAGTGATTTTTCCTGTTCAATCACCCTTTTTTCAAAAAAGAGTTGAAAATTGTCGGCGGATCCTACCCTGCACTTTGAGATTGCAAATCTGCCGCAAAGGGTCAATGTCTCCAAACCGCGCATTGTGCAAGGGATTGGCGCAGATTTTAACGAATTTTGATTTTATAAACCTGTTTTTCAGTATCTTAGCATGTTTTATCATTTAACGCAAAGGCTCACAAAAAAATATTTTCCGGGTTATGCACAAGCTATTCATATCCTAAAAAATTAGTTTTGCGGCAATTACTATTTATTCACACATTTTCTGTTGATAAAATTTTGAACTGACTTTTTGTTTTGTGTTGTAAATTGCAGAAAAAACAGGATTTTTATGAATGCTTTTTAGCACCCTGTTTCACACAATTTTAAAACATCAACAATCATCATTTAGCAAAAATATGGAAAACAATTTATCACTTAAGTTTAACGATGATTCAAACCAAAATATTGATGAAAACTTGGTGAAAATCCAGGAGGAAAAGGACTTTTATGACAAAGTTTTGGAAGAACGCCGAAAAAATGAGATCTCCAGCAAGGATTTAATAAAAAAAGTCGTTGTCCCCATGGATTTAACGAATACGCTGCAGGAGGACAAATCAGAGGACCTTTTTCAGGAATCCGAGCCAAAACCCCTGTCTTATGATGAGGTAGTGGCCGCGGCGACAGAATATTTTAAAGGGGATACCTTAGCCGCCGGTGTCTGGGCCAACAAATATGCCCTGAAAGACAGCAAGGGAAATATCTATGAAAAGACGCCGGAAGAAATGCACCGGAGGCTGGCCCGTGAGATCGCCCGCATCGAAAAGAAGTATCCCAATCCCCTGACGGAAGATGAAATTTTTGAAGTCCTTGACCGGTTTAAATATATCATTCCCGCCGGAAGTCCCATGGCTGGGATCGGCAACAAACATCAGGTATCTTCACTGTCCAACTGTTTTGTCATTGGAAACGAAGGAAACTCCGACTCTTACGGGGGCATCATGAAAATTGACCAGGAGCAGGTTCAACTGATGAAACGACGGGGTGGCGTGGGGCACGATCTGACCCATATTCGTCCCAAAGGCAGTCCGGTGAAAAATACCGCGTTGAGTTCCACCGGTGTGGTGCCTTTCATGGAGCGGTATTCCAATTCCACCCGCGAAGTAGCCCAGGATGGTCGCCGTGGAGCCCTGATGCTCAGCATCGGCATCAAACATCCGGATTCCGAAAGTTTCATCGACGCCAAAATGGAACAGGGAAAAGTGACCGGCGCCAATATTTCGGTCAAGGTGACCGATGAATTCATGACCGCTGTGAAGAACAACCAACCTTTTGTTCAACAGTATCCGGTGGTTTCGAACCATCCGATGTACTCCAAGGAAATCGATGCCCAGACTTTATGGAACAAGATCATTCACAATGCATGGTCTTCCGCTGAGCCGGGCGTTCTTTTCTGGGATACCGTGATCCGCGAATCGGTTCCGGATTGCTATGAAGATAAAGGATTCCGGACGGTATCGACAAATCCATGCGGTGAGATCCCGCTGTGCCCTTACGATTCCTGCCGCCTGCTGGCCATCAACTTATACAGTTATGTGGAAAATCCGTTTACGGACAAAGCCTTTTTCAATGGAGATCTTTTCAGCAAACATGCCCGCATCGCCCATCGGATGATGGATGATATCGTCGATCTGGAGATTGAAAAGGTAGATCCCATTCTGAAAAAAATCGACGCGGATCCCGAATCGGCTGAAATCAAACACACCGAACGCAGGTTGTGGGAGAAGATCCGTGAAAAATCCCTGCAGGGAAGACGTACCGGCATCGGCATCACCGCCGAAGGCGATATGCTTGCCGCCCTGGGACTGCGCTACGGTTCAGAAAACGCCATCAACTTCTCCGTTGAAGTCCACAAACTGCTGACCCTGGAAGTTTATCGCAGTTCGGTGGATCTGGCTGACGAACGCGGGGCTTTCCCGATTTATGAAGCCGCACGCGAAGAAAACAATCCGTTCATTGCCAGGATCCGGGAAAATGCGCCCAAGCTGTACGAAAAAATGACCCAGGTCGGAAGACGCAACATCGCCATGATGACCATTGCTCCGACCGGCTCCATCAGCATCTGTACCCAGACCACCTCGGGGATCGAGCCTGTTTTCATGGTTTCCTACAAAAGACGCCGCAAGGTGAATCCCAACGACAAAAACGTCAAGGTCAGTTTTGTAGACGAAGTAGGCGATTCCTGGGAGGAATACAATGTCTTCCATCCCAAATTCGAAACCTGGCTTGAAGTTCACGATTATGACATCGACCAGGTAAAAGCGTTGCCGGATGAAGAACTGCAGCAGATCATCAAAAAATCTCCCTATTATAAAGCCACCTCCGCCGATATCGACTGGGTGAGCAAGGTAAAGATGCAGGGAAAGATTCAGAAATGGGTCGACCATTCCATCAGTGTTACGGTCAACATTCCCGAAAACATCACCGAAGAGGTGGTGGGTCAGATCTATATGACGGCCTGGGAAAGCGGTTGCAAGGGAATGACCATTTATCGCGAAGGTTCGCGCTCCGGCGTTTTGGTAAGCAATACCGAGAAAAAAGAAACCGAATTCAAGGAAACCAGCGCTCCCCAGCGCCCGGCGGTCCTGGAAGCCGATGTATTGCGTTTCCAGAACAACTACGAAAAATGGGTGGCTTTTGTCGGAAAATTAAACGGACGTCCTTATGAGATCTTTACAGGAAAAGCCGATGACTTCTTCCTGCCACCTTTTGTGGAACGCGGCTGGGTGATCAAGACCAAGGCCAAAGGACAACCCTCGCGCTACGATTTCCAGTTTGAAGACAAACAAGGATACAAAGTTACTTACGAAGGTCTGTCCCGGTCGTTCGACAAGATCTACTGGAATTACGCCAAGTTGATCTCAGGACTGTTGCGTCACGGAATGCCGTTGCAATATGTGATCAACCTGGTTTCGAAGCTGAATCTTGATGAAGAAAACATCAACACCTGGAAAAACGGGGTGGTACGTGCACTGAAACGGTTTATCGAAGACGGTGCCAAGGCCGTGGACAATGTCTGCCCGGAATGTAATGAAGCTTCACTGATCTACCAGGACGGATGTCTTACCTGTAGCTCCTGCGGTTATTCCAAGTGCGGCTAACCTCCGGTCAGCGGAATCAGTTGTAAATATGAAGTAAGGTGCCATCATACTCGGCATGGTACTGGATCATGGGATATTTGCCCGTCCCCTGAACCAGACTGCCGTCGGTCAACAGGTACTTGTTTCCCGTACAGGGATCCTCCACAAAAGGAGGAGTGCCGACTTCCAGCATGGTGGATGTCCCGCATTGGTCCGGACTGTTGGGCGGGATCCGGTCGTAGGCTTTGAAAGCATCAATTCCCGAGCGGTAAATGATCACGCCGCGGGATTCAGGGCTGAGGTAAACACCGTCGTCGCCGTTTCTCACATAGATAAATCCGCCAACGGTGTTCAGATTCTGATAAAAGATGCTGTTGGGATTGATGTCAATGCGCACCACGGCAGGCTTGATATCCGGATTGATGGGATTCTTGGAACAGGAACCCATCCCCAACAGGATCAGTAACACGATCAGGAAAGCAGCTTTTTTCATCATCCGCAAAGTAACGGTTTTCAGTATCCAAAATTAGAATTTTCCGGTTATTTATTTCAATATTTCACCACATGAAAGCCTAAGGGCGGATTTGTTATTTTTGCAAAAAATTAGATATGGATCCATCCAAGCTCACAAATATTTCCGAATTAGGCGAATTTGGCCTCATTGACAGGCTGACAAACGACATAAAACCGGTACAACCTTCCACGGTGATGGGGGTTGGCGATGATGCCGCCGTACTGAAAACCGGGGGCAGAAAATATACATTGGTGTCCAACGACCTGCTGATCGAGGGAGTTCATTTTGACATGACATACACCCCCCTGCGGCATCTCGGCTATAAAGCCGTCGCCGTGAATCTTTCGGATATCGCGGCCATGAACGGAACACCACTTCAAATCGTTGTCGGCCTGGGGATCTCCAGCAAATACACCCTCGAAGCGCTGGAAGAACTGTATTGGGGAATCAAGAAAGCCTGTGAGGTGTATCGTGTGGATTTCGTGGGTGGCGACACTACCAGCAGCCTGGGCGGTCTGTTTATTTCTGTGACCGTGATCGGGGAAGTGGACAAAGACCGGGTGACCTACCGTAAGGGCGCAAACGCCGGCGATTTGCTCTGCGTCAGCGGAGACCTGGGAGGCGCCTATATGGGGCTGCTGACCCTGGAAAGAGAAAAACAGGCCTTTAAGGCCAATCCTTCCGTGCAACCCGAACTGCAGGGAAAAGACTACATCCTGAAACGACAACTGAAACCCGAACCCCGATTGGACATCGTGGAAGCCCTGAAAAAAGAAAAGATCGTGCCCACCTCCATGATCGATATTTCGGACGGGCTGGCTTCCGAGGCCCTCCATCTTTCCAAAGAATCCGGCGTAGGCGTGGCCATTTACGAAAACAAGCTCCCCATTGATCAGGAAACATACAGCACAGCGGAAGAATTCAAGATCATTCCTTCCGTTGCTGCCCTGAACGGGGGTGAGGATTACGAATTACTTTTTACGATCCCGCAGGCCGATTACGAAAAGATTCAGAAAATATCCGGAGTTCAGGTGATCGGGTACATCACCGACCTATCGGAAGGCAACCGGCTGATATCCAATGACAATCAAGTGATCGAACTGACCGCCCAGGGTTGGGATTCTTTCAGAAAAAGATAGATTTTGTTGGTTGGCTTTTAAAGGAGCGCATCCGGGCTTCCGATCCTTTCCTTCTCCGCCCGAAAACGTTTTCGGGAGTGGTTTACAGAACCATATCGGAAAGATTTACTATTTTTGTTTTAGATCAATGAGCCAGCTTGATGATATCATCCTATACCATGGTGTGCGAAATCCCGCGCGAGCTGAAGTCGGTATTAAAGAATACCCTAAAAAAGCTCGATTTTGTCCCAACGCTGGCGTTTGGTTTTGTAAGTTCCGGCTTTCCGCTATCCCAGATCATGGATGATTTTCAGGCACAGAAAATCCGGCTTTTCGGCGCCACCAGTGCGGGGGTAATCTCATTTCATGAAAAAGAAGACCGGATGCTGGACAAAGGAGCCCTCTTTGTACTAACCAACATTCCGGCCCAGGACTTTCGGCTGGAACTGTTGAAACGCGATGACGCCGAACCGGCTGCTTTTGGAAAGGAGGCCGGGAAGCTCCTGGGGAAACCTTTCAAATCCCCCACGGTGCTGGCTGCATTCAGCGGCCTCGGCACCGACGTTCAGGCGGTGCTCAATAACCTACAACAAAAGAACAAAACGCCGAAAATGTTCGGCTTTCTTGCCGGCGATGATCTGATCATGGACAGACCCATGGTCTTTACGGAACGGGAAATGAGCGACGACGGGGCTGTTTTTCTGATCCTGAATGAAGAAAAGATCCGCCTGCAAGGCATGACTACCAGTGGCTGGAACGGTCTGGGGAGCGATTTTACCGTCACACGTTCCGAGGGCAATGAAGTATTGGAAATGGATCAGCAACCCGCCCTGGATTTTTACATGAACTATCTGAACATTTCGGAAGATGACCTGCCGCTGATGGGCCTGGAATATCCGCTGATGATCCGGGACCAGAAGGAGAAGCCCTATTTCCGGTCAATCACAAAGATCAACAAGCAGCGGCGTTCGCTGATCTTCGCCTGTTCGCTTCCTGCCGGGACCCAGTTTTCCTTTGCCGCATCGCCGGGTTTCGAGATCCTGGAAAAGACACGTGAGAAAGTCATTGAATTTCATGAAAACCATTCCCGGGCCGATCTGATGTTGCTGTTTTCTTCGGTAGCCCGCCGGCTGGCCGTAGGTCCGCTGATCAACACAGAGATCAAGCTGGCCTCTATCAAATGGAAAACCCCGCTGGCGGGATGTTTTAGCTACGGAGAAATTGCCACCGAAAACGGGCTCCCTCCTCAATTCTATAATCAAAGTTTTACCCTGGCACTGCTGGAAGAAATACCTGTCCTCCACTCATGAAAAAGATTCTGCTGTCACTGGAAAGTATGATTAACCAGATCGGGAAAACCTCCCGACCGGACAAGCTGCGTTACGAAGCGTTGCAGGAGCTCGAAAAACTTCGCAACGAGATCGACATGGCCACGTTTACCATTTCCAAAGGCGTCAAAGACAAAAACGTACTCAATTCCCTGCTGGCCAAGACTTCGGAGAATCTGGAGCATGCCTTGAAAAATCTCAGAAATCAGAAAGATGAGCTGAAGATCCTGCTGGACACCCTCCCGGCCCTGGTCTATTTTAAAGACAATCACCTGCGCTACCATCTGGCCAACAAAGCTTTTCTTGAATTCTCGGGTGTGAAACAGGAAGAACTGGTCGGAAAAAAACTCAAGGAAGTCTTTCACGGTTATTTTCCCATCGGCAACTACGAAAGCTTTGAGGAATCGGTGATTGAAGCAGGAAAGTTCTTTTTTAATGTGGAAGAACAGCTTGAAAAAAACGGCCAGGTGATCTGGGTCCATACCAACATTGCACCGGTACGAAATCACACAGGAAAGATCATTGGCCTGATTGGCGTTTCCTGGGATATCACCGAACAAAAGAAATACGAAGCCCAGCTGAAACATGCCAAGGAAATTGCCGAAGAAGGCGAAAGGATCAAAGACCAGTTCCTCACCAATATGAGTCATGAACTCCGGACGCCGCTGAACGGCATCATGGGCATGGCCGAGATCCTGGGGAAAACCCGTCTCGACAAAAAACAACAGGAATATCTGAATACGCTCCAACATTCGGGGGAACACCTCATCGCCATCATCAATGATATATTCACCTATTCTTCACTGGAGAAAGAAGAAGTAAAACCCACGCTGAAAACCTTTAGTATCCGGGCGCTCATCGAAGACACCGCCCGTAATTTTGAGAAAAAACTTTCGGAAAAATCCATGGATTCCATTCTGGAAATCGATGCGTCGCTTCCGAAAACGTTCCGGGGAGATCCTCAGTTGCTGGGAATGGTTCTTCGCAACCTCTATTCCAA
>JBJKPL010000047.1:0-2856 GCA_046706345.1 Candidatus Sulfidibacterium sp. | reverse complement strand
CTGCTGACAATAAATCCGGTCACAGAGCTTCTGGTGGCCGTTTCCCCTTCCGGGGAAATATACGGCGCCGTAGTCTACATACGGGATATGAAATACTACGGTTCGGGAGGAAAGGCACCGCAGGAAGAGAACGCGGCAGGTTTCCGTTTACTGGGCATTGATCCGTCAAGGCGTGGACTGGGGATCGGCCGTCATCTCATCGAGGCCTGTATGAACAAAGCCCGCGAAGCCAAACGCCGGCAGGTGATCATTCATACCACCAAAGCCATGCAAACCGCCTGGAAGATGTATGAAAAAATGGGATTCCGGAGGTCTCCGGATCTGGACTTTCAACACGATAGCCTGGAAGTCTTCGGTTTCCGGTTTTTTCTATAACGGAACTCCTATTTCAGAAAATTCCATTTGGCGCCGTCCTTGGTGTCCTTGATCTCAATGTTCAGCCTGGCCAGCTCCTCGCGGATCTTGTCCGAAGTGGCATAGTCTTTTCGGGCCTTGGCTTCTTTGCGGATGGACAGAATGGTCTCCATCAGATAATCGATGAGCTTACTGTCGTCTTTTTCGGGTTCATCCAGCAGCCCCAGGATATCAAAAAGGAAAGTGGAGAAAATATTTTTAGCCAGCTCAATGTCTTCCTGAGTCAGACTTTCTTTCCCGTCGTTCACCAGGTTGACCAGCCGGGTGAGTTCAAACAGGTTCGCGATCACAATCGGCGTGTTGAAATCATCGTCCATGGCCTCATCACACTTTTCTCCGACCGGTTTCACCCCGACGGTGGATTCGGGCGAGGCTTTCAATCCGTCAAGCAAACGGTAGGCTTCGAACAGCTTGCGCATGCCTTTTTCAGCAGCCTGCAATGCCTCGGTGGAAAAATCAAGCGTACTGCGGTATTGGGCCTGCAAAATAAAAAAGCGGATGACCATCGGAGGATACGCACGATCGAGCGCTTCGTGGGCACCGGTGAAAAATTCATTTAACGTGATGAAGTTGTTCAGCGATTTTCCCATCTTCTGCCCGTTGATGGTGATCATGTTGTTGTGCATCCAGTACTTTACCGGGTCGTGACCCAGGGCCGCGTTGGCCTGAGCAATTTCCGACTCATGATGCGGGAAGAGCAGATCCATGCCACCACCGTGAATGTCGAAGGTTTCACCCAGGTATTTAGCGCCCATGGCCGAGCATTCCAGATGCCAGCCGGGATATCCTTCGCTCCAGGGCGACGGCCAGTGCATCACATGGGTGGGATCGGCTTTTTTCCAAAGGGCAAAATCAAAGGAATTTCTTTTCTCTTCCTGGCCTGCCAGCTCGCGGGTATTCTGCATGAGTTCTTCGATCTTACGCCCGGAAAGTTTCCCATAATGAAGGGTCTTGTTGTACTTCTCCACATCAAAATACAACGAGCCTTCCGACTCGTAGGCATAGCCGTTTTCCAGGATCTTTTTCACCAGCTCGATTTGCTCTATGATGTGACCCGAAGCCGTGGGCTCGATGCTGGGCGGAAGCGTATTCAACTGCTTCATGTTCTCATGGTAGCGGTCGCTGAAATATTTTACCACTTCCATGGGTTCCAGCTTCTCGAGCTGGGCTTTTTTCTGCACCTTGTCTTCGCCTTCGTCGGCATCGTCCACCAGATGGCCCACATCGGTGATGTTGCGCACATAGCGGACGTTGTAACCGAGATGTTTCAGGTAACGGAACACGATATCGAAGGTAATGGCAGGCCGCGCGTGGCCCAGATGCGCATCGCCGTAAACCGTCGGCCCGCAGACATACATGCCCACATGCGGCGGATTGAGAGGTTCAAAGACTTCCTTTTTGCGACTGAGCGTATTGTAAATTACCAGTTTGTGTTCCATAACCTTTGCGTTGAAAGTGCAAAATTAGTGAATTATGGAAACATCCTTTCATTTTTTGTCTTTGAGCGCATCCTGACGGGATTCCGGCAAGGGCGCTTTAGTACCTTCTGCCCCGGACCATGAACAGGAACCTGTTTCCTGTCCGTTTTTTTTTATATTTGCAGAGACCCGGAAACACAGTCTATTTCAACTCACTCCCACACACCCCTGCTCCCATTCAGACTCTGGATCTAAAAAATGGTGAACGTTAGATCATAACAAATTTCAAACAATAATAAATCAACGTTTTACGATGAAAAAATTGTCAGGTTGTCTTTTGCTGGCAGGGGGCTTGCTTCTGCTGGGCAGTTGCCGTAAGGCCGACCTCCCTGTTTCAAAAATCCAGGTCCTTCAACCCGGTCCGGGTCAGGGCCATGACACTTACGTGGAAGGCTGTATCCGGTATCAAAATGAAAATTTCGGGACCCAGCCCAATCTGGACAGTCAGACCTGGACAGATTACGAGCACAATTCCCCTTTTGATGATGGCCGGATCCTGATCAATTTTCCGGAACTGAACCAAACCCCGGCTTCCGAAATCGACTCGGTGAAACTGACGCTTTACAAAGTGGACAATTATCCCTATTTAAGTGGCGGGCAATATGGTTTTAACGCCAACAACCTGGGTTGCATCAAAGAAAACTGGGACGCCAGCACCGTGACCTGGGAAAACCAGCCGGCGGTCGACAGCACGCTGTTCATTGTCATTCCCCAAAACAATGATTACGACTCCATTGTTGTGGATCTCACACCGCTCATTCCTACCGAGATGAAATACGGTAACGGCTTTATGATTATGCAGCAAAACCAGGTGCCTTACAGCGCTTCCATTTATGGTTCCAGCCATGACAGCAACCCCTCGAGACGTCCCAAACTGACGATTTATTACAAATAAGGGAAGCAAATATATCTACCTCATCTGTTTGTGATTAGGAACTTTTTTCTTATATTTGGAAGACCGAAT
>JBJKPL010000046.1:0-10608 GCA_046706345.1 Candidatus Sulfidibacterium sp. | reverse complement strand
CCCTCCTTCCAGCGTCAGGTAGTCTGCCGATCCGTAATGATCGCCGAAGCCGGTTTGAAAATAATCGAGTTTCACTCCGGCACGGAACCGGGGTCCGAAAGGTCGGGCAAAAGCCAGACCCGCCTTCATTTCGTGATACAAAGAAAATCCGAAGTAATCAATCCCGGCGCCTAAAACGCCCCAACGGGCAGGATAAAGAACTGCGAGGCTTTTCGTGGCAAGCTCAGTCATCCCAAAATTTTCTTCCACAAGGATTCCGGCAGACAGATTCCGGACCCGGGCCATGCCTGCCTGATTGTCATTGAAATTCCAAAAGCCGGTAAGGGCCACCGAACAGCGTCCCATCCCGGCGCTCCGGGCCCCACTCGTGAGCAATACATTCTGACCCAAAAGGGTCTGTAGGTTTAAGGATAAAACCAAAAACAGAAAAACCGGAGCCCAAACCCCGGCAGGTGCAGATTTACAAAAATGAAACCACATGACCGATCAGGGTTCACACAATTGTGTAATTTAGTGGACTAATTTAATCATAATTTTCTTAAGATCAAAATTTAATTTCAGATATTCTGTTATGAAACAAGCACTTGAATTCCTAAAGGAGTTAAAGGAGAACAACAATCGTGAATGGTTCATGGACAACAAAGACCGGTATGAAGCCTCCCGAGCGATGATCATCGAGTTCCTGGACCGGAAACTGATCCCCGGGCTGGCCGCCTTTGACCCTACCGTGCAGAATTTGTCAGGCAAAAAGTGTCTTTTCAGAATTTACCGTGACATTCGTTTTTCAAAAGACAAAACCCCATACAAAACCAATTTCGGCGTCTCAATCGGTCTGGCGGGAAGAAAATTTCAGACCGCGGGCTATTATTTTCATATCGAACCCGGCAACAGCTTTATCGGAGGCGGGATCTATCACCCCAGCTCCGACGAATTAAAATCCATCAGGAAAGAGGTTTACTACAGCATCGACAAGCTTAACAAGATCCGGTCGAATCCCGATTTTAAAAAGGCTTTCGGCGATATTACCGGCGAGCAATTACAACGGCTGCCCCTGGGTTATCCAAAAGACTTCCCGTATCCTGACCTGCTGAAATTCAAGGATTATCTGGTGATGCGGTCCCTGTCGGATGAAGAGTTGTTAAAACCCGATCTCGACCGGTTCCTGATCGGTATTTTCAAGCTCCAGAAGCCTTTCAATGATTTTTTGAATGAAGCCTTGTTAAATGGTAACGACGAAGAAGTTTTGTGAACACCAAAGATTATAAAGCCCGGTTTATCCTGCTGCTCACCGCCCTGATCTGGGGATTGGCATTTGTAGCCCAGCGTGCCGGGATGAGAAATATCGGACCGTTTGCCTTCAACGGGATCCGCTTTGCGCTGGGGACCCTCTCGCTGGTGCCGCTGCTGCTTTTCAACAGAATGCCCGCTGCCAAAAAATCCGTTAAATCCGAGCAGGCTTTCCTTTGGAAAGGAGGCCTGGCATGCGGATTGTTTTTATTTGCAGGATCCTCGTTTCAACAAGTGGGGATTGTCTACACCACCGCGGGGAATGCAGGTTTTATCACCAGCCTTTATGTAATCCTGGTCCCTGTTTTCGGCCTGTTCTGGCGACATAAGGTCAATGTCCAAACCTGGTTGGGGGCGATCATTGCGCTGGCGGGGCTGTATTTTTTGTCGGCCAAACAGGACCTCACGTTTGCTTTGGGCGATGCTCTCGTACTGGTCAGTGCTTTTTTCTTTGCCGGACATGTGTTGCTGATCGCAAGATACGCCCCGAAAACAAATGTCGTCCGCCTTTCGATCATACAGTTCGGACTGGCATCGCTCTTAAGTCTGGCGATCTCAGGTTTCATGGAAACGACAACATTTGAAAACATCCGCCTGGCAGCCATTCCGATTTTATACGGGGGCGTTATGTCGGTCGGCATTGCCTATACCCTGCAGGTTTACGGACAAAAGAATACCCATCCCGCGCACGCGGCCATCATTTTAAGTATGGAGTCGCTTTTTGCCGCCATCGGGGGTATTCTGATCCTGAAAGAACCGTTAACCTTTCCTGTCGCCGTGGGCGGGATACTGATGCTGTCGGGAGTAATCCTGTCGCAGCTGAGGTTTAAGAAAATGAGGATCCGGGCCTGAGGGAGTTTTTACTGCCCCAGGTCTTCTGGAGTGATGGTAAAATATCCCGGATATTTTCGGACCTGATCCCCCAGTTTGTAATATGGTTTCAACTGAATGGTGATCCCCAGTTTTTGAAGCGTTCCGGAATCCAGATTCCCGGAAACGACGCTCATGATCTGGTCCATCGAGTTCAATCTTAAAATGGTGGCCAGGTTCAGTTCGGCGTTCAATTCAAACGCGGTGCGGCCGTGGCCTTTTACGACCACAGGTTTTTCCAGCTTGCCGGAGGCGATGACCTGTTGCTTCTGCAAGAGTTTCCAGTCCATCCCCGAAACGGCCGCTTTTTCTCCGGAAGGATTGCTGACTTCCACATTAAAACGTGCCTCAGCAGGCAGTTTCCCTTCGAGCATGCCTCGTGAAAAAACGATCACATCGCTGAAGCTCAGGTCGGAAACGCTCTTCACATGGCTCACGTCCACGCCTGAGATCTTTTCCAGCGCCATCCCGCTCACGGAAAAGTCGCATTTTGCAAACCGTTCCATTTCATGCACCTGGCTTACCAGTCCACAGGCACCCAGGGTAAAGATTAAAACAACCAGCCCGCCCAGGCCAAGAATTTTTACTGACTTCATATGGATGATTTAGGTTTCGGCAATCAGGCTTTTCCGGCCCTTTTCCGATCGGTTTCATTCAAAATGATTTTTCTCAGGCGAAGGGACCGAGGGGTGACCTCGAGATATTCATCCTTCCGGATGATCTCCATGTACTCTTCGAGTGAGAATCGAATCGGAGGTGAAATTAAGACTTTTTCGTCAGATCCCGATGCGCGCATGTTGGTGAGTTTTTTCCCTTTGTTGAGGTTCACCACGATGTCATTGTCGCGGGTGTTTTCCCCGACGACCTGTCCGGCATACACTTCTGCGTTGGGATCGACATAAAACTTACCGCGATCCTGCAGTTTCCAAATGGCATAAGGGATGGCCACACCGGTTTCCATGGAGATCAGGGCACCGTTGGAGCGGGACATAAATTCACCTTTCCAGGGTTCAAAGCTCCGGAAACGGTGCGCAATGATGGCTTCCCCTTCCGTTCCCGTCAGGATGACATTCCGCAGGCCGATGATCCCTCGGGAAGGAATGGCAAACTCCAGATGCAGGCGGTCATTTTTCGGCTCCATGTTCAGCATTTCGCCTTTCCGGGCGGTAACAATATCAATCACCCTTCCGGAAAAATTCTCCGGCACCAGGACGGTAAGGTTTTCCACGGGTTCGTGTTTCACCCCGTCGATTTCTTTGATGATGACTTTGGGTTGCCCCAGCTGGAACTCATAGCCTTCACGGCGCATGGTTTCCACCAAGATCGACAAATGCAATATACCCCTTCCATACACCAGGTAAGCATCGGGAGAATCGGTTTCCTCAACGCGTAACGCCAGGTTTTTTTCCGTTTCGTGATACAACCGGTCACGCAGGTGGCGGGAAGTAACATATTTTCCTTCTTTGCCAAAAAACGGCGAGTTGTTGATGGTAAACAACATGCTCATCGTGGGTTCGTCAATTTTTATGGGCGGCAGTCCTTCCGGGTTTTCAAAATCAGCCACCGTATCCCCGATCTCAAAATCCTCCAGGCCCATCAAGGCAATGATATCTCCGGCATAGACTTCTCCTTTGTATTTTTCCTTGCCCAGACCTTCGAAGCGGTAAAGCTCCTTGATCCTGGATTTAATGACGGAACCATCGCGTTTTACCAGCGAGACATTCATGCCCTGCTGCATTTTTCCACGGATGAGCCGTCCGACAGCAATACGTCCCACATAGGAGGAATAATCCAGCGAGGTGATCTGCATCTGCGGCGTTCCTTCTTCATATTTGGCCGTGGGAATATGGGTGATGATCTCATCCAGAAGATAAGAGACATCGGCGGTAGGTGTTTTCCAGTCCGGCCCCATCCAGCCTTGCTTCGAAGAACCATAGACCGTGGCAAAATCCAGCTGCTGTTCTGTGGCTCCGAGGTTAAACATCAGGTCGAACATGGCTTCCTGCACCTCATCGGGACGGCAGTTGGGTTTGTCAACCTTGTTGATCACCACTATGGGTGTCAGGTTTAGCTCGATGGCTTTCTGCAATACAAACCGGGTCTGAGGCATCGGGCCTTCGAAGGCATCCACCACCATCAGCACACCGTCGGCCATGTTCAGCACCCGTTCCACTTCCCCGCCGAAGTCGGAGTGTCCCGGGGTATCGATAATGTTAATTTTATAATATTTATAGCGGACGGAAACATTTTTTGAAAGAATGGTGATCCCTCTTTCGCGTTCCAGATCGTTGCTGTCCAAAATGAGGTCGTTCACTTCCTCGTTGTCACGAAAAAGCTTTACCTGATGTAAAATGCGGTCAACCAGTGTCGTTTTGCCATGGTCTACGTGGGCGATGATGGCAATATTTTTGATCTTATCCATAGAAATTTCCAGTGTTTATTTCGGGCTGCAAAGGTACGTCGAATATTGAAATCAAATGACATCCTAACGAACAGATTTCAAGATGAAAAATCAGTGTGAATTTTACCGAAATTTGTCCCACGAATCCTGAGAGAGCCATTTATTGGTCAAAAATTATGATTTATATAGAACGTACGCACACCGATCCGTTTTTTAATATTGCAGCCGAAGAATACCTGCTGAAGCATCACCGGGAGGAAATTCTGATGTTCTGGCAGAGCACCGACTCGGTCATCCTGGGCAAACATCAAAACACCCTGAAAGAGGTGGACCTCGACTATGTCAACCAGCATGACATTCCGGTGATCCGAAGAATATCCGGCGGAGGAACGGTTTTTCACGATCTGGGGAACATCAACTACACCCTGATCACCGGTGGTGAGCGGCAGGAAAACCTGGTGGATTTCAGGAAATTCACCTTACCGGTGATCCGGTTTCTAAAACAGTTTGGTCTGGAAGCCCGATTCGAAGGGAAGAACAACCTGACCTTGGCGGGGAAGAAATTCTCCGGCAATTCGGCGCATGTCTTCAAGAACCGGGTAATGCATCACGGAACTTTCCTGTTTGAAACCAAACTGGAGGTTCTGGAGCATATCATCAATCCTGATTTTCTGGGAATTCAGGATAAGTCGATTGAATCGATCCGGGCCACTGTGACCAACATCGCCGGGCACCTGAATGAAAAGATCAACCTGCAAGATTTTAAAAAGCAAATGGAAGATTTCTTTTTTGACTATTTTGATATTGCAGAGCGGCAAAGTCTTGATGAGATGACCATTCGCAGGATCCAGGCCCTGGCCGATGAAAAATACCACGACTGGTCGTGGAATTACGGATACTCCCCGAAATATCGTTTCACCAATGAATTCCAATCGCCGAAAGGGATGTTTCATGCAGACCTGGAGGTGAAAGAAGGTCTGATCACCCAGGTTCATTTACTGCTGGATGGCGTCCGCCTGGAGCAAACCGAGCATCAGCTCCTCGGCTCCCCCCACGACAAAACGCTGTTGATGAAAAAACTGGCACGGGAAGAAAATACCGGTGACCTTGTTGAAGTCCTGTTCCCAGGAACAGGGTCCAACAAGGTCCGGAAAATATAAAAACTAGCTGAATTCTAAGTTATTAATAATTCTGGTCGGCAGGCTCCCCTTCGTTGGGATTTTGCTGCTGCCTGTTCTGTTTTTGCCGGTAGTTATTAATGAAGTAATTGATGCTGAACGAGAAGATCGGCGACTGGCGTTGGAAAGTACTGTGGTTGTAAAATCCGGTTCCGGTGGAGATCATATCCCATTTTGCCGTTTTAAAGAGGTCGCGGGCCGAAAGAATGACGTTCAGTTTCTTTCTAAAGAAATCTTTGCGAAGGGCCAGATTGGTGTAAAAGAATCCTTTTCGGCTTCCCTGAACAGTGACGGTCGGGCTCCGGTAAACCCCCATAAACTGGATCTGGAAATCATGTTTTAATTTGAAGGAAGGCGTAAACCGCGTGTTCCAATTGGTGGATTTGGCACTGACACTGGATCCGGTCACATTGCCCGTCAGGCGGTAATGATACACCGTTCCGCTGATGTTAAAATCGAACCATTTCACGGGTCGCAGATTGATCATAGCCTCCACCCCGGCCGAATAATCCTTGTCCAGGTTGGCATTGGTATGGTAAATAATTCCGTTGTTTCCAAGCGTTAGGATGTCGGCCACATTGTTTCTTCCGATCCGGTAATAACCTTCCAGGGAGATAAAAGAGGGTCCCATGGCTTTTTGTACACCCAGCTCATAGGAATCAATGTATTCAGGTTCCAGTTTGGGATTTCCCACGCGGATATTGTACGCGTCGATGATCCGGGGAAAAGGATTCAGATCCCAGCCGTGGGGCCGGTCAATTCTCCGGGTATAACTCGTATAAAGCTGGTAATTGTGATTGAATTTATAAGACAAATAAATACTCGGAAAATAGTCGAAACGGCTGATCTTAAAGATTCCGGTACCGTCATTGGTATTCACACTGCGGCCGGTATATTCTTCACGAAATCCCAACTCATAACCAAATTGATCGATCTGGTCCTTGAAGCTGACGTAGGCAGCATATATGTTCCGGGTGAAGTCGATCACACTGCTGTTGGCCGGGTTAAAACTCCACGTACCGGCAGCCGTGTCGTAATTCATATAATCGTACTGGCCGGTTTCGTGACCCACGCGGGCTTCGCCACCGGCTTCGAATTTCCCCTTGATACCGACAGGCAGAGCATAGTCTATCTTAAACCGAAAATCGCTGGAAGTATCTTTGGTTTGGGTTTGGATGCTGTTCACGGCATATCCCAACCGGTTCCAGTTGGCGTCCGTTCCGTAGCTGTTTTGGGTTTCCACGTCATTGCCAAGGCGGTCGGAATAGAATACCAGCATTTCGATCTGGTGCCCCAGGTCGTTGAATTTATGAAGAAAGTCGATCTGGCCGCTATAATAATTGCCTCCGTGGTTTGAATTGTTGACAGAGTTGGAGTCAGCCTGGTAGGTCATGGGATCGTTATACATGCTAATATTGCTGTTGTTATTGGAAGTGAAGCCATAATTCCCCAGGCTGGCCGAAAGAAACAGGTTGGTTTTCTCGGTAAAATAAAAATCCACCCCGCCTTTGACTCGGTATCCTTTTCTGCCGCGAACCCCATTAATATCGGAATTTCGGTACAGTGTGGTGTCGTTGGTCGTGGTTTGGTTGTATTGCACAGAATGCATGTTCATGGGGCGGTGATTGCCGTTAACGGAGAGTGTATAATTGACTTTCCCTTTCCGGTAGGAAAGCAAGACATTGCCCTGGTATTGGTTGGCGGTAGCCACCGAACCGCCGACCATTCCATTCAACCCTTTCCTTTTTTCTTCCTTCAGGATGATGTTGATAATCCCACCCACTCCCTCTGGATCGTATTTGGCGGAGGGGTTGGTGATGATCTCGATGTTCTTGATAGCTGAAGCCGGGATCTGCTGCAGGGCGTCACTGCCGCTGAGCACGCTGGGACGTCCATCGATCAGTACGGTAAAATTGGAGGAGCCACGGAGGGTGACATTCCCCTCGAGATCCACATTCACGGATGGAACATTCTGTAAAGCATCGATGGCCGTTCCGCCGGCAGCTGTCAGATCCTTGGAGACATCCACTACTTTCTTATCGATCTGATAGGAGACTCTTGACTGGCTGGCGGTTACTTCCACATCTTTGAGCGTTGCCGTGGCCGGGACGAGATAAATATCCGGCAGCACAATATTTTTATGGTCACTGGAAATGACGATATTTCCTATTTTCCTGATATTAAATCCAATAAAATGCACCTGGAGATAATATTTCCCATTGCGAACGCCTTCGAAGCGGAAAGCTCCTTTTTTATCGGTAATACTACCGGTGACCATGGAAGAATCCGATGCACGGTACAACACCACGTTGGTGTATTCCATGGCAACTTTCTGATCTTTTGAAAAGACCTTACCCGAAATACTGCCGCCTGCCGGTCTGACCATACTTCCACCGGAAGGACTTTGCCCGAAAGCAGCTGAAAAAGAGGCTATCAGAAATACAAGACTTACAAATACAGATTTCAATTTCATTCTTGATGATGGTTTATTGATTCATTTGAAAAAGAACAACTCTTTTAATTTTATACCGGACCGGATCAGCCATAGCAGCCATGGCGGCACCCTCCCCGCCATACATGCCCATTCTGGCGCCGGCACCACCGATCCCTTCTCCCATATCGCCGCCGCCACCGTAGTAGCTCTCGGCCATCTGACGCATGCTTTCGCCACCGGCGATCCCCTGGCTCATGGAGGAAGCCGTAGCCCGTTGCTCATAGGATCCGGTCTGAAAGATCAGGCTGAAGGGTTTTTCTTTTGAAAGATAGGCTTTGGGATTTTTGAATACCTCTTTCAGAGGAATTACGGCTTCATAGATCAGTTCTCCCTTGTCGTTCATCTGAACGATGGCGTTGATATCTCCGGAACCAAAGTAGGAGTCCTTCATCCCTTCTTTATCAAAATTGATGAGCTTGCCGGTTTCCCTGCCAGTCAGATACCTCAGATTGAATTTCTCGATCGCCTCCGCCCTCATTTTTTGCATCTGGGCCGGGGTGAGCTGTTTGGGTTTTTCCTGTTGCTGGCCCTCCTGCTGGTCCCGGTGGTTTTTCATGTGCTCATGCATCCGTGTCTGCGGATAGTTGATGCCCAGCACATTTTTTCCTTTGCCGTTGGGGTCGATCCAGACATTAAACCCGAAAGCGATGGCTTTCCGCATCAACAGCGGACTGGCGATTTTGATCTCCAGATACAGGTTCTGATCGTCATTGGTCATTCCATAATAATATCCGGTACTTTTATCAAATTTCACAGGCAGTTTCCAGTCCTGGAAATGCCCGCTGATCGCCAGCGGCTGAACCTGTTTACCGCAGGTTTCCACCTCTTTATTTTTTGCGGAAGCAAAAGGTGTTAACATCAAGAAAGCAATAATCCCAACTAGCGTTGTTTTCATGGTTTCATCTATTAAGTTGCAAAATTCAATTTTCTCAATATGTAATAAAATTCTATTATACCGGATGAAAGATAAATTAGACGAACCGGGCCTTTCAACAGACAAAAAATTTCAGCACGAGGATCAGTTGATCTGGCCGAGCGCATCGCTCAGGATGGTTTTGTAGGAGTTGCCCACGGGGATCCATTTTCCGGCGATGACCACCCTGTTTTTTTCGATTTTTTCGATCCGGGCAATCGAAATGATGAAGGACCGGTGAACCCGGACAAAGAGGTCTTTCGGTAATTTTTCAACCATGTGCTGCATGGAGATCAGTGTGAGAATGAACTTATCATGCATCACGATCTTTACATAATCCTTCATCCCCTCAAAGTACAGGATATCGTCATAGGCAACCCTCACAATCTTCACCCCATCTTTAACAAACATAAATTTCCGTCTTTCATGATCATTGTCATTGCCAGATTCCTGTTGCTGGAAGTTCCGGGCCTTGTTTACGGCTTTCATAAACCGGTCGAAGGAAAAAGGTTTCACCAGATAATCCGTAGCATCCAGATCAAAGCCCGAGACCGCATAATCGCTGTAAGCGGTGGTAAAGATCACCAGGGGTTTGTAGACCAACGATTCATAGAACTGAATCCCGTTAAGGTCGGGCATCTGAATATCGAGAAAGATCAGATCCGGCTTGTCCTGCTGGATCTTGTCCAACGCTTCGAAGGCATTTTTGCACGATGCCGTCAGTCGCAAAAAGGGCACTTTTTCCACGTAAGACTCCAGGATCTCACGGGCCAGGGGTTCATCATCCACGATTATACACTTCATCATGATTTTAAACTGAGATGCAAATCTACTTTAAAAAAGCCTTGTGGCTTGCTGTAATTCAAAACATAATCATCTCCGTAATGCAATTCCAGCCTTTTTTTCACATTGGCCAGTCCAATGCCGGAGGAGGCGTCTTTGCTTTTGGCCTTTGATATCCGATTGACAACTTCAAACTTCAGATGATTCCCTTTCAAAGACAATTTGATCCGAATATCCGCCCCTTCTGAATCCACCCCGTGTTTAAATGCATTCTCCACAAAAGGAATGAACAACATGGGCTCGATCATTTTATTGGAAAGGTCGCCCTCCACCTCAAAACTGATCCTGGCCTCTTCGGGAAGCCGGAGGCGCTGCAGCTGAATATAATTTTCAAGATAATCGACCTCTTTTTTCAGCAACACGTGACCATGGTCGGCATCATAGAGCATATGACGTAACAGATCCGATAGTTGCAACAAGGCTTCCGGGGTTTTATCGGATTTTTTGATGGCCAGGGCATAGATCCCATTCAGGCTGTTAAACAAAAAGTGTGGATTGACCTGCGATTTCAGGAAAGAAAGCTCTGAAACCAGTTTCTCCTTTTCCATTTCTTTGCGTTTCCGGTCCTGCTTGTACCATTCCCGCGTTTCACACAAAACGGTCCCGATCAGAAACCCCAGCA
>JBJKPL010000045.1:0-4611 GCA_046706345.1 Candidatus Sulfidibacterium sp. | reverse complement strand
GTCTTTCTGGGGAACCCGAAAATCCCCGATGTGAACGTATCGAACAACCTGATGAAACTGTAAAGGTTCCAGTCCCCAAAAAAGGGAAGAAAAGTGATAAATGTGAAATGGCCAGTAGTCAGAAACTGGCCATTTCGTTATCTTTACTGTTTGATTTCAAATACAAACGATGAATAAAATTAGGCTGGGGTTTTTCAGTATCCTGATGCTGATCTTTTTGCAGCTCGCGGGTCAGACGGTGGCCCCGTCCAAGTATTTTATTCAGTTTACGGACAAACAGAATTCTCCTTTTTCCCTCTCTGATCCCGAAGCTTACCTTTCGGCCCGGGCCCTGGCCCGGAGAGCCGCCCACGGCATTTCACTTCAGCAAAATGACCTGCCTGTGAACCCGCAGTATATCCGCGCTGTGGCCTCCAAAGGTGTAAGGGTGCTGGAGGCTTCTAAATGGTTGAACGGCGTGGTGATCTACACAACGGATACCGCATTGGTTGACAGTGTCGAAAATCTTCCGTTTGTGAAAAGGACCGTCCGTTTTAAGCAGGGAATTGCGAAAGCGAAACCTTTCTTTAAAAATGAATCTTTTTCAAAGGTTCCGCCGGAAATGCCGATGAAGGCAACCACTTTTTCGGAAGCAGATTACGGATTTGCATTAACGCAGATCAAACAGCTGAACGGAATTCCGCTTCATAACCAGGGCCATTTGGGGCAGGGTATGGTGATCGCGGTACTTGACGGCGGCTTTGTAGATGTTGGATATCAGCCGGTATTTGACAGCCTCAGGGCCAGAAACGGGATTCTGGGAACCAAGAATTTCGTCAACCCCGGCAGCAGTGTCTATACCCAAAGCGATCATGGCCGGATGGTATTGTCGTGTATGGCCGCCGATGAACCGGGGCTGATGATCGGAACGGCACCCGATGCTTCCTACTGGCTGCTCCTTTCCGAAGATGTGACCTCTGAAAACGTCATTGAAGAGTACAACTGGGTCTGTGCCGCCGAATTTGCCGACAGTGCAGGGGCCGATATCATCAACAGCTCTCTGGGTTATACCGCATTTGATGACACCTCGGCCTCGCACCCTTATTCCGATTTGAATGGCAGGACGGCAATTTCTACGATCGGAGCGGAAATTGCAGCCAGCAAAGGGATTCTGGTGGTCAACAGTGCCGGTAACAGCGGGGGAGACCCGGCTTTTCCATGGGTCGGTGCTCCGGCTGACGGCGACAGCGTTTTTACTATCGGGGCTGTGGATGCTTATGGCAACAGAGCTTTTTTCAGCTCCGTCGGACCGACGTATGACGGCCGGATCAAGCCAACCGTCATGGCCATGGGTGAAGGTGCCACAGTCGCCGACGGAAGCAATGGTGTTCTCTACGGCAACGGAACCTCGTTTTCTTCTCCCATCATAGCCGGGATGTGCGCTTGTCTTTGGCAGGCACACCCCAATGTCAGTAATGTGCAGATCATGGCAGCGCTTAAGGAAACAGCCTCGGATCATTCGGATCCTAACAATCTGATGGGGTGGGGTATTCCGGATTTTTCCAGGGCCGACTCTTTGCTTACGGCGCTTTATCCCCTTTCCATCGGGAGCCATCCGGAGAGTAGCCGGATTTCGCTGGCGCCCAATCCTTTCCGTAACTCGATTCGCATAAGACTTTGGAATGTGTCCGGATCGCTCGACCTGGTGATTTATGATCTGGCCGGTCAACGGGTATTTCACCGGACCTTTTCATCCGGAACAGAAGAAATAATACTCTCGGGAACAGACCTTAACCCAATTCCCGAAGGGCTTTATCTGATGAAGTTAAGAAGCTCCCGACAGGTATTTATTAAAAAACTGGTCAAATATTAGACCTCCTGTAAGGTGTGTAAAGATACACCCCTGCTTGAGGACTGCATGGTTTTTTCAGGAAGAAAAATCTTGGGATGCCTGATACTGCTACTTTTCCTTGATCCTGGTAGCGTCTTTCAGCATATTTTTGGGATGGATCTTTTCGACATCCTTTTTCAGGTCGCTGACTTCCGCAGCCACATCCTTCAGGTCGTTGACGAAATCTTCGTCCTGGGTTGCCTTTTTAAACTCGTGAATTCCTTTTCCAAGGCCCTTGGCAAGTTCCGGAATTTTTTTTCCACCGAACAACAAAACGACAGCTATCAAGATCATGAACAGCTCTTGTGTCCCTATTATACCGCATTGCTGAATCATAGTATTTAAGTTTTGGCAAATGTATACATTTCTCTATCTTTTTGTTCTTTCCGGAGCTTGCCCCGAAAGATCACCTGAAATGGGTTGTCCCGAAATTCCCTCCAGTTATTATATACAGATAATTAGATGTTTGTAATCCCGAAAGGGAAGTGAAAGGACAAAGAACGCGGATACTGAAATTCTTAATTTTCGTTAAATTTTGCAAAAATGCGGCGTTTTGGTTGTTTTTCCATTGTTTTTCACAGACGCTATCAGGAATTCCTGGAAATGGCGTAATTTTGCACAGACCGTCAGGCTGTTCTATCGCTGCGTCTCGCTTCATGCGAACGGAGAGGAAAGTCGGGACAACACAGGGCGCCATACTTCCTAACGGGAAGGTTCTGTCGAAAGGCAGAAACAGCAAGTGCCACAGAAAATTACCGCCCGCCTCTGGCGTGGTAAGGGTGAAAATGTGGGGTAAGAGCCCACGCATAGCGGTGGCGACATCGTTATGGGGTAAACCTTATGGGTTGCAAGGCCAAATATGCCGGCATTCCCGCTCAGGCGGGATAAGGGCTGCCCGTCCGATGCCGGTGGGTAGGCTGCTCGAGCGTGGCGGTGACGCCTCGCCTGGATAAATGATAGAAACAGGGCTTCGGCCATGGACAGAATCCCGCTTACAGGCCTGACGGTTTTTTACTTTTTGAAGAACTTCATGATGTCCGGGATGGAAAGTCCCCGTTTCTTCTCCAGAAATTCGTAGGCCGATTTCATAACTTCCAATAGCCTGTCGATGTCTGATTTTTCCTGGTATAATGAGATCTGGATCCGTATTCCGCCGTTGTTAAAAGGAACAGCGGGATAAATACCGGCTGTACAAGTCATATTATTTCTGTAGATCAACTGCACGATCTCAAGCGTTGTGTCCGGTTTCCCGGTCGGGAAAAATGCCGTGGGGGTGCGGGTGTAATCCGCCAGGGGGAGTCCTGTTTTGACTACCTGATCATAGAAGTAATTAATCAGGTCCATGATCTTTTGCTGTAAAACAACAATGTCATTACTCAGATGTATCTTTGAGGCGGCAATAAGGCCCCCCAGGGTAGAGGCTTCCAGCGGACCGGTAAACATCAGCGGAAGACTTAAATGAACCAGCAGTTTTTTCATTTCTTCGTTGGGGCAAATCACCGCTCCGCCACCGGCTCCATAGCCTTTTCCAAATGAAACGGCAATAACCATCTTTGGATGTTGTTTGATTTGCGAAAGGACGTATCCCGAACCGTGGGGGCCAGCCCAACTGACGCCATGCGCATCATCCACATAAGTGTAGAATTCTTCGTATTTATCCAACAAGGCAACGATTTCCCGGGCAGGATAAACATCTCCGTGCATGGAATAAACGCCATCCGCCAGATACCATATTTTTTGATGCTTTTTGCGTAATTCCTGGATTTTGTTTTCGAGATTTTCAAGATTGCTGTGCCGGAGAATTTCTACATGCGTTCCATGAGCTCGGGCAATGTCAACCGAAACACCGATGGTTGAATGGGCATGATGGTCCAAAATAATGGCATCCTCACTTTTGATCAATAATGGAATCGTCCCGATGGAAGCCAGGGTGGTTTTTGGGAACAACACCACCGGATTTCCAAAGACCTCACTTAAGATGCTTTCGGCTTCTTCCGTAATTTCCAACTGCATGTATTCTCTGGAGATGGATAAATTGAAACCATTGTCACGAATGGACTGGATGGCCCCGTTTTTTATCCTTTCATCATGCATGAGCATCAGATAGTCGCTCAAAGAAAAGGTGACGAATTTCTCTCCCCGGATGATCAATTTCTTACCGGATGGATCCGATTCCTTTTTTGTCGGTACGTGTCCCACTCCGGACTTCTCCGCATCGTCTATTACTTTGAAAGCGCTTTCAATTAATGAATTCCCCATTTTTTTGGTCTTTAAATTTTGCCAAATTTAGCTTTTTTTGGGATTCTTTTCCTAAAATGGGAAAAATTAGTTTGGCATCACCGTGGGAAAATAAATCTTGTATATTTACTGTTTCAAAATTTGGTCGAGCAATCCTTTCAAAGCATGAAAATAAATATTTTACTCTCAAACAGAAAAGAATATAAAGATACTGAGTTTGAAAAACAATTTGTAACCCCATTATGTTTGGGAGGTGCCATATTTTCGTTCATCGCCATTTTTATTAATACACAACTCCGGTTTGGGCTGATCCTTACTTTCATCCCTTACATTTCTCTTGTTGTTTTCATTCTGCTTTACTACTTCGCCCATAAAGGAAAGGCCCTGAATTTTGTGAAATGGTCCATAGTCCTGACCTTGTTTTCCCTTGTCAACCTCCTTTGGTATTATAATTTCGGATCCCATGGTCCGGTCCTTTATCTGTTTGCTTTTATTTTTAGTTA
>JBJKPL010000044.1:0-10335 GCA_046706345.1 Candidatus Sulfidibacterium sp. | reverse complement strand
ATTGTAGAGAATTTTTTTTCATCATCCGGAATGTCAACCGTACGCATTCCTTCTTCCGGGGAAATGCAGCCGGGATCGGTATATCTTGAGACATCATATTTTTCCCAGTCCTTCAGCCTGAAGGGTGTGGGCGGGACGTAGGAATAGCCATAGATATGGTAATCCTCAAACTCGGTTTTCCTGCCGTGAATATATTCCCAGACGCCTTTGCGCTGCGAAGCGCGAAAACAATCTTCCACCGATTTGCCGTCATCGTTGCCCAGGATCAGCCAAATGCGGGGATAGTTTTTGCCAAGTTTGCGCTTCAGGTCTGTAAAGTTTTTCAGTAAGAAACGATCATGGAAATCCTGCAGGTGGCGGTATTCCGTGGTGTAAGCATAGAGTCCCGAGGGTAACAGGTCACCGCCCAGGAAAACGGCAGCCGGTTTTTCGGCTTCGATGGCACGAAAAAGCTTCTCGTAGCGACTGATGCTTCCGTGTAAATCGGTGGCAAAGAAAAAAAGAGGTTTCACGAGACCTATTTTGTCTATGAAGGTACGAATTTCAGGGATAAAGTGTTGTCAAGCAGGCGAGACTTTGTAATTTATTTGTGAATTATTAACATAAAAATGGAAATCAAGACGGGTCTTTTTCATTCATCCGGGTCTGAATTCGGCAGCCGGAAAAGGCTGCGGCAGGTTTCCGATGAGCAGCAGGTTTTTTGTTAAAAAATCACGATAACTTTCTTTCATTCAGTGAAGTAATTTATTCCCCGTATAAATAATGTGTTTAATGTCCCATGTATCAGTCTGATATCTTGTATATGATTTTTGTCATAATATGTAATTTTATGAATAAATAACAGAGAATCAACCATCAAGCAAGTTATTTTTAAAGTATTCAAATAGTTAGGTTTTTATATGTGTTCGATGAATTCATCATATTTTTGTAACTGCATATATTAAATACATTATATCGAATATAAAATAGGTAATAATAAAATTCAGCCGGATGAAAACAAGAAGGGAATTTTTAAAAATTTCAACCGCCACGGCGGGAGCGGCAGCGCTGAGCCTGCATGCGCTGAACCTGAAGGGGCTAAGCTGGCTACAACCCGATTCCAATGAGCCGGCGAGTGATGAGGATATGACGCCGTATCCGACCTATTGTGAAGTCTGTTTCTGGAAATGTGCCGCCTGGGTTTATGTGGATAAGAAGGGGAAGATCAGAAAGATCATTGGCAACGAAAACGATCCTCACAGCCAGGGGCGTATGTGTCCGCGGGGTACCGGCGGACTCGGAATGTACTATGACAACGACCGTCTGAAAACTCCCTTGATCCGGGAAACCCGGGCCGATGGCTCCCAGTATTTCCGCAAGGCTTCCTGGAACGAAGCCCTGGACAAAGTGGCCGATAAGATGAAGGAGGTAAAGGACAAATACGGTCCGGAGGCTTTCGGTCTTTTTAATCACGGAACTCCGGGTGACCATCTGGATCACCTGATGCGGGCCTATGGATCGGAATCCAATGCCGAGCCGGCGTATGCCAACTGCCGCGGTCCGCGTTCTGCAGCCTATTACGCTACCTTCGGCGCTTTCATCGGTTCACCGGAATGTACCGACATCCGCGATACCCGCTGCATGGTGCTCATCGGATCTCACATTGGTGAAAACATGCACAATTCGCAGGTTCAGGAAATGTCGGAAGCCATCGACCACAAAGCCACCATCATCACGGTTGACCCGAGATTCAGCACTGCTGCCAGCAAATCTCAATACTGGCTACCCATCAAACCTTCTACTGACCTGGCCCTGTTGCTGGCCTGGATTCATGTTTTGATCTATGAAGATATCTACAATAAAGATTTTGTCAAGAAATATACTTTCGGTTTTGAACAACTTAAGGCCCATGTGAAAGACATGACGCCGGAATGGGCTTACGGCATCACCACCATCGAACCCGACATGATCCGGAAGACGGCCCGCGAAATGGCCGGTGCTGCACCGGCCGTGGTGATCCATCCCGGAAGGCACACGGTGTGGTATGGCGATGATTCCCAGCGCGAAAGGGCCATGGCCATCCTGACGGCGCTGTTGGGAGCCTGGGGAAAACGGGGCAGTTTGTATCTTCCCGAAGCACTGCATTTGCCCGAATTTCCGCAACCCGAATATCCCAAACCCAAGTGGAGCTGGAGAGATATTCCAGAAGGGAAATTCCCCCTGGCTACCATGGGAGTTACCTCTGAAATCCTGAAAGCCTCGATCCCGAGATACAAATACAAACACCAGATCAAAGCCTGGCTGGTAGGAGGCACCAACCTACCTTTGTCCATGCCGGACAAAAAACTCTTTAAGGAAGCTACCGAGGCGGTGGAATTCATCGCCGTGATGGATACCATGCCAATGGAAGTCACCGGATACGCCGATGTGGTCCTGCCGGAAGCCACCTACCTGGAACGTTACGATGTGCTCCGGGCAGCCCAGAACCGGGTTCCGAATGTGGCGCTGCGTATGCCCGCAGCCCAACCCCGTTTCGAAACGAAACCTGCCTGGTGGATCACCAAACAGATCGGCGAACGCCTCGGACTGCACGATTATTTCAATTATGATGACTATTCCGAAGTGATCGACTGGCAGTTGAAGAAAGTCGGTACTTCGCTGGAGGAAATGAAAAAGATCGGGGTGAAAACCTTCGAGCGCCAAAGCGGCCCGTTGTATATCGGCGAGGGGGAAGACTTCCAGTTCAACACCAATTCCGGCAAAGTGGAACTGTATTCCACCGACTTTGCAGACGCCGGTTTTGATGCCATGCCGGTTTTCAAGCCGCATCCCGAGCCTCCGCAGAACTATTACCGCCTGATCTACGGACGGGCTCCGATGCATACCTTCTCCAGAACCTCAAACAACCATTTTCTGTGGGACCTGATGAAGGAAAACAACGTTTGGGTCAATCCTCAGGTGGCCTCGCTGTGGGGCCTGAAGAACGATCAGAAAGTCTGGCTTAAAAACCAGGACGGCGCCATCACCTCATTTCCTGTCAAGGTGCGGATCACCGAAAGGGTAAGATGGGATTCGGTTTATATGGTCCATGGCTTCGGCCACAGCGATAAAAAACTGTCCCGGGCCTACGGAATGGGTGCCAGCGACGAAGAAATGATCACCAGGGTGGCCATTGATCCGGTCATGGGCGGCAATGGCATGAGAGGCAATTTTATCACATTTATTAAAGAAAATCCCGGAACTAAAGATAAGGAGGATAGAGCATGAGATATGCAATGGCTGTCGATACGAAAAAGTGTGTAGGCTGTGCCGACTGTGTGGTGGCCTGCCAGACAGAAAACAATGTCCCTCACGGTTACTGCCGTGACTGGATCGTGGAAAATGTGGACGGTACCTATCCCAGTCTCGATATGCATTTTATGTCCGAAAGGTGTAATCACTGCGAGAATGCCCCCTGTGTGCGTTGCTGTCCGACGGGAGCCAGTCACATCGCCGAAGGCGGTATCGTATTGGTGACCGAAGACGACTGCATCGGTTGCGGCGCCTGTATCGAGGCCTGCCCTTATGATGCCCGTTACGTCCATCCGGAAGGCTATGTCGACAAATGTACTTTCTGTATTCAGCGGGTAGACAAAGGTCAGAATCCTGCCTGTGTGGAAGTTTGTCCCACCCACTGCCTGCATTTCGGTGACCTGGATGACCCCAACAGTGAGGTTTCCAAGGCGCTGAAAGACAGAAACTGGTATGTCCTTGCGCCGGAAGCCGGAACCAAACCCCAGGTATATTTTCTTAGATAAGAACTTTAAAACATGAAAAAATGAAAGAAGAATTAATAGCAAGTGGCAAACATATTCCTGAGATCTACCCGGTATTGCACCTGTGGCATTGGGAAATTGCGCTTTATCTCTTCCTGGGAGGTTTGGCCGGAGGCATCATTTTCTTCGCTTCGTATTTTATCATCACCGGCAAGGAAAAGCAAATGCAGGCCACAGTGAAATGGGCCACTTTTATCGCCCCGCTTGCGCTGATCATCGGGCTGTCGTCATTGTTTTACGACCTGCACCATAAATTGTATTTCTGGCGACTGTATACCACCGTTCGATTCACATCACCCATGTCCTGGGGCGCCTGGACCCTATTGGTAATCACTCCGTTGTCCATCATCTGGGTGGCCAGTTACATGCGTGAAATGTTCCCCTCCTGGCAATGGAAATTCAAATTTCTGGAGAAATTCGAAGGCTGGGTGATCAAAAATCGCGTCCCCTTTGCCTGGGTGATGTTGTTTTTGGCCATCATCGTCGCGGTTTACACCGGGATCCTGTTGTCGGCTTTCAACGCAAGACCCTTGTGGAATGTCTCGATCCTCGGGCCGTTGTTCCTGGTCTCCGGTTTCTCCACCGGCCTGGCCGCCATTATGTGGATCAGCAATGACGAACACGAAAGAAAAGTCCTTAGCCGCATTGATATCTTCTTTATCCTCACCGAGCTTTTCCTGATCATCCATCTCTTTATGGGATTCATGGCCGGAACCGGGGTGAAACTCGAGGCGTTCCATTTGTTCATCGGCGGACCCTTTACCGTGACTTTCTGGATTTTCGTGGTCTTGCTCGGACTGATTTTCCCGGTGACCCTCGAACTGCTGGAGCTGAAAGGTTTTCATGTACCCAAATGGGTTCCTCCTTTCCTGATCCTTTTCGGCGGACTGATGTTCCGTTTCGTCATGGTGGATGCCGGCCAGATCACCCGATTTTTATTCTGATAAGCTTTAAAATTTAAAAAAATGAATACACAACGATTGCAAGATGCCAAGCCGCACTACATCAACCCTTATCTGGGAGGGGTGTTGCTTGGACTGACACTGTTGGTGACGATTTTGATTACCGGAAGGGAACTGGGGGCCAGCGGTGCCGTGACCAGTGCCGTGGTAGCTACCTCGAATACCATTAGCCCTTCCTACACCCAAAGCAATGCCTACATGAGCCATCGCCTGGTTCCCGGGCATTCGCCCATGAGCACCTGGCTGGTTTTTGAAGTGCTGGGCATGTTCCTGGGCGGCCTGCTCTCGGGAGTGATTTTCGGCCGGGTAAAAAAACCGGTTGTGGAACATGGTCCCCGGATTTCTGCCCGGACCCGTCTGATCATGGCCGTGATCGGAGGCGCGCTCTTCGGCGCGGGAAGCCGCTTTGGCCGGGGCTGCACCAGCGGGGCAGCCCTGAGCGGGGCAGGTACCTTCTCTTTCGGAGGCGTGCTCGTGATGATCTGCATCTTCGGAGCAGCTTATGCACTGGCTTATTTTGTGAGAAAATTATGGATTTAATTCATCAAAAAAATTACCAAACATGGGACCATTAATACCTAACGGATATATACCAGGCGACTGGAATTTTGTCATTGCCGTCCTGATCGGTATCGCCTTCGGCTTTATTCTGGAAGCCTCTGGATTTTCCTCCTCCAGAAACCTCGCCGGCGAGTTTTACGGATATAACTTTGTTGTGCTGCGGGTGTTCTTTACCGCCGTCGTCGTGACCATGGTAGGACTGTTGTATTTCAGCCATTTCGGATGGATCGACCTATCCCGGATCTTCGTCTTGCCCACCTTTGTCGCCCCGATGATCTTTGGCGGGGTGATGATGGGTTTTGGCTTTATCATCGGCGGGTTCTGCCCGGGCACCAGTTTTACCGGGATTGCCATCGGTAAGATCGATGCCCTGTTTTTTGCCATCGGCATTTACCTGGGTATTTACATCTTCTCGCTGAGTTTTCCGCTTTTCAGTAACTTCTTTTATAGTGGAAACATGGGTAACGTCACCCTGACGGATGTCACCGGCATCAGTGCGGGCTGGTTTGCCTTCGGCTTTGCCGCCATCGCCCTGACCGCTTTTTGGGTCACTGCTATCATCGAAAAACGCGTTAGAAAAAAACAAACGGAATATAAATTCTAATTATCATGAACAGGAATTATTTCATTCTGACCCTCCTCATGGTCGTTTTGGCCGCAGGCACCTTGTTTTTCAACGGTAAGCCGGAAAAGCAGCCGACTCAGCCAAAAGACCTGTTGTGGGATATTATTCAGCCGACCCGTTATATGAGCACCGATCAGGTGGCCAAACTGATCATTCAAAAGAACCCCACACTTATGTTGGTTGATGTTCGGTCTCCCAAAGATTACGATGCCTTTACGCTGCCCAACGCCCTTAATATTCCCCTGGACAGCCTGGCCAGCAGTTCCAGTTTACAGTATTTTGGCGTACCCGGAACCAAAGTGGTGCTGTTTTCGAACGATGATATCTTGTCGGATCAGGCGTGGGTATTGTTGCGGCGCCAGGGATTCAAGGGCAATTACGTCATGAAAGGCGGCCTCAACGAATGGATGAACACCATCATCAATCCGAAGGCTCCCGCGGAAACGGCTCCCGAAACTGCCTTTGAACAATACCATTTCCGTCAGGGAGCCCGGCTGTATTTTACCGGCGCAAAAGTGGAAACTTCTGCCACCAGCAAGCCCAAAGTCCAGATCCGGAAACGGAAAAAATCGGCTGCCGTTTCCGGTGGATGTTAATTTATGAAATGTCAATGTGAATTAAAGATCTGAAAAATATGCATGTACACGAGCTGAATCCCAAAAAAACCCTTGCCGTCGTCATCCTCTTTGTCCTGGTGATCATCATCGGTTTCCTGACCATGAAAAAACCGCTGCTCACGTATCAGATGAATGTCAAACAAAGCGTACAGCAACTTCAGGATAAAAATGCTTATTTCTATCCTTATCAGCTGCCCGGTTTTATCAGTCATAAGGATAAAAACATCGTACTGATCGATATACGGAACAAATTTGTATACGGACAGGGACACATCCCGGGATCGGAAAATATCTCCGCCGTCGGTCTGGAAGACCCCCAAAATATTCAGCGGCTCAAAGATTATCAAAAGAATGGTGTCACGGTAGTATTATGCGGTCAGGATCAGCTGCAGGCCAACGGCCCGTGGATGCTCTTCCGTATGGTGGGCTTCGACAATGTGAAGATTCTGCTCGGAGGATATGATTATTACAAAGCCCATAAAGGCGACCTGGCTGCCACCCGCGCTGACAGCTCCTACATCAAAGGACTGGCACGTTGTGATTATGCCGAGGTGGCCAAAAGTTCCGGATCGGTATCAAAGACCCAGGAAGGGCCGAAAAAACCGGTGATCTTTCATCGCAGAAAAAAAGCAGCCGCGGTTTCCGGAGGTTGCTAAAATTCCGACTCAACTGGCGCTGCGTTAGGCGCCGTTGTTGATGCTTCTCAGGCGATCAATGTCAAGAATGGTGACTTTTTTGCCGTCGATTTCTATGATGCCCTCTTTCCGGAATTCCGAAAGCGTACGAATGGTATTCTCTGTGGTAATAGAGATCAGCTCGCCAATCTCCCGTCGGGTGAGATGCATCATGAATTCATGCTTTTGGTAAACCTGATTGGCCAGCGACAACAACAAATGGGCAACACGCCCTTTGACCTGTTTCTGGGACTGTTCGAACCGGGTTTCGATGATTGAATCGGATATCTGGCCCATCTTTTTCATGAGGTGCAGACTGAACTTGCCGTTCGAGCTTACCAGATGGCGCAGCACCTCCACATCCACCAGGCAAACCAGTGTGTCCTCCAGGGCGGCAATGCTGTATTTGTATTCCTTTTCGGAGAATATGCTCAAAAGGCTCACAAAATCTCCCGGATGGTTGATGCTGAGAATGTGGTCTTTGTGATTTGCGTCGGTTTTGAAAAGCTTCACCAGACCTTTCCTTAAATACAAAAAGGAATCCACGGGATCGCCTTCCCGTTTGATGATCTCGCCGCGCTTGAAAAAGATCTCCTGGCGGTTTTCGTTCACAAGATTATATTCTATATCGTTCAGATCCCCAAACAACAGGTTTCTGTAAACGCATGATTTGCAACTGGGTATATCGTTTTTTATTTTCATTCACACTATTTCTTTGTACCGTGAAGATGTTTTTAATAAAGAAGGTTTTTATTGGTTTGTCAATCAGAAAAATAGGATCCAAGTTTTTGTTTTTTGCAAGGGCAAATATAAACGGTTCAGGAATGAAAGCAATACGATTTAAGATTTTTTGTCTTTTTAATTCCCGGGATAAAATTAGATTTAGTTATAATTTAACAAAAATGTGAATTAATAACAATTGGAAAACTTTACTATTATAAAGGGTTAATGACTAATTTTTTTCATAACATTTGGTTATGATGAATAAAGAAATACCATGAGGAGGCTGTTAGATTCTCCACTACTTTTGTGCCGTTCATTCCGAAGGGAATTTGTTCTTTTGTAACAATAAGAGTAACTTTCGGCCTGATTTGCCGGAACGAATTCCGGGAAAGGGTCGTCGAAAGCAGGATCAGGGCCAGTAATGGAAATTTCCTGTAATTGAAACAACCCGGGGATGGATCTACATTGAGTATAAACATTAACAAGTGAACCAGATATGGCTACAAGAAATTTTGCCGGAGTCACCGTGGAAGTGGATGAGGAAGGCTATTTAACGAATCCGGCTCAGTGGACCCGGGAAATGGCAGAGGAAATTGCCCAGGAAGAAGGCGTCGAGCTCACCGACAAACATCTGCTGGTGATCCATTACATTCGTGAAAAAGTGGCCGAAGGCCAGGGGCTTACGATCCGAGGGATCAACAAGTCGGGCCTGGTGGATGCCAAAACCTTTTACCAGTTGTTTCCGGGAGCCCCCTTAAAGAAAGCTACCAAAATTGCCGGTGTTCCCAAACCCCTTTCCTGTATTTAATGCGAAAATCACTCATGGAAAATCAGGAAAAAAAACCATTGAAAAAACTGCTCCTTATCTGTTCCAAGGCGCAGCTTGAAGATGTCTACGCGGCCCTGGTGATGGGCAACGGAGCGGTAATGGAAGGCATTGAAACCAAATTGTTCTTTACCTTTTTCGGGCTGGATGCCATTACCAAAAACAGGATGAACCGCCTGCATACGGCAACCGTCGGGAATCCCGGCATGCGGATGCCCGGCGGACTGGCATTCCCTACCTGGCTGGGTGGATTGCCCGGTGTGGAAAGTGGGGTAACCTCCATGATGAAAAAACGGATGGAAGAACTCGATATTCCCCCCGTTGATGAATTTCTGGAACTGATCGACGCCGGTGGCGGCGAAATATATGCCTGCAAGCTGGCCGCCGACATGTTCAACCTTAAAAAAGAAGACCTGCATCCCCTGGTGAAAGACATTATTACCGTTGGACAGCTTTATGCCATGGCCGAAGGCGACGGCACACAGATCGTCTTTACCTGACATTTCTTAAAATATTAAAAGGCCTCGCCACAGGGTGAGGTTTTTTTTTATTTTTGATGTCCTGAACCTATGGAAAAACAGACTACTAAAAGCAAAGGCGGGAATACAGAAAAGGTGATGTCTTTCTCGGATCATCTTGAAGAATTAAGAGGGCATATCATCCGTTCCCTGATTGCGGTTGTGGTGCTGGCCATCGTGGCTTTCCTGAACCGGCACCTGGTCTTCGATACCGTCATCCTGGCACCGAGCACCTCCCATTTTATTACCTATACATTGCTTTGCCGTCTGGGAGACTTTCTTCATGCCCCTTCACTTTGTATTCACGGGGTGAACCTGAAGATCATCAACATCAACCTTTCCGGACAGTTTCTCACCCATATGTATATCTCGGCCGTGGTGGGCGTCATCCTTGCGTTTCCTTATGTTTTGTGGGAGATCTGGCGCTTTGTGCAACCGGCCATGTATGCCAAGGAACGGAGATATTCACGCGGAGGCCTGTTTTTCAGCACCTTCCTTTTTCTAACGGGCGTTGTTTTCAGCTATTTCATGATCGTTCCCATTATGGTGAACTTCCTGGGAAGCTATTCCGTCAGTTCGGATGTGGTAAACCAGATCACCCTGAGCTCCTATATCGGAACCATGACTTCCATGCTCTTTGCCGTGGGGATCGTTTTTGAGCTTCCGATCCTGGTGTATTTTCTAACCCGTATCGGGGTGATTACCCCTGATTTTTTAAAGAAAAACCGGAAATATATGGTGGTGGTCCTGTTGACGGTGGCCGCTATCATCACCCCACCGGACGTTTTTAGCCAGATGCTTGTTTTTATCCCGTTGGAAATTCTTTATGAAGTCAGTATCCTTGTTTCGAAACGGGTCTATAAGAAGGTTCAGAAGCGCGCCCTGGATTAGCTTATTTGAAAATCACTTTTGTGATCCCGGCGCCCCCAAGCTGGATGGGCGCATCTCCGAATTCCTTTACTTCTTCAATGGTTTTCAGATAATCTCTGACCACTTCGCGGAGGATGCCATTTCCCTTTCCGTGTAATATGTTCA
>JBJKPL010000043.1:0-10626 GCA_046706345.1 Candidatus Sulfidibacterium sp. | reverse complement strand
TCCCAATACCAAAGGCGGTGTATACCGCATCAACCTCTTGCCGACAACCTCTCACATTTATTTTGGCAGCGTGATCGGCGCCATGCCCGACGGACGGAAGGCCGGAGAACCTTTGTCAGAAGGGATCTCACCGGTACAGGGTGCCGACCGGAACGGCCCGACAGCGGTGCTGAAGTCCGCCGCCAAGATCGACCACCGTCGCACCGGCGGTACCTTGCTGAACCAGAAGTTCACCCCTTCGTTCTTTGCCGATGAACGCGGCATCACCAGTGTGGCCCAGCTCATCCGTACATATTTTAAAATGGACGGCCATCACATCCAGTTCAATGTGGTGACGGCTCGGACCTTACGCGAGGCCCAGGCCCATCCGGAAAAATTCAGGGACCTGATCGTCAGGGTGGCGGGATACAGCGATTATTTCGTGGACCTGACGGAAGAACTGCAGAATGAAATTATCCGGCGAACGGAACACGAAAATGCGGACTGATGGGTTAAAGTCCTACCTTTGCCGGCATGGAAAACATCTTTAATTACCTTTTCATCCTCCTCGTGGGAGCTACGGTCGCGGTGATCTACTTTTACCGCAAGGATCAGAAACGTGTGCTGCCTCTCAGCGATCAAGCGTATCAGGATGCCCGGGTCACGGTAAGTATTGTCAAGGAGAAAAGTTCGGCGCGGCAAATTATCCTGGCAGCCTACTTCAAGCGGGACCAGGACCGTCTGCTGGATTTCTGGGTAGAATTGACGGGGGCAGACAAATCGAAAGAGGTGGTCAGCTTTTCCAGTCTGTTCCAGGAGGAAAACCGACCGGAGATCCTTCAGACCCAAAATGAATTCACTTCCGGCGTTCCCTATTCCGCGTTGAAAAACGCCCTCACTTCCGTGGCTTTTCCGTATGTATCGCTGCGTTTTGTGGCCGAAAGCACCACGGGAAAAAAATACAAATCCCATCAGCTGGTCATGAGCGGAAGATGGGGACTCGTGCGCATGGATTCCGGAATTTACAACTAGTCTTCCTTCTTTGGTTTTTCCCAGGCAGATTTAATTTTTCCCAGAATAGGACAAACCTTCCCGTTTCATCTTTTTTGCAATCGTTTTAAACTGTTAAATAATAACATTTTAAAAATGGAGGCATGGCTTTTGTTGTTAGGAATGCCTAAAACAAACATTGTGGCAAAGACCAACCAACAGACACGGAAAAAAATTCAGGAAGACGATCTGGTCCGGGTTCGCAAAGCCAGTATGAAAAAGAACCAGGAAGAGATGCTCAAGGAAGAGATCCGCAAAACGGAAGCCCTGCGTTCGCGTTTTCTGTCGAATGTCAGCCACGAGATCAAGACCCCATTGCACAGTATTTTAAGCGCCACCACCCTGCTTCAGGAACGCAATCTGGATCCCGGTTCGGAGGAATTGCTTTCCATCATCCATCAGTCCGGCCAGCAACTGAATATCACGCTGAACAATGTGCTGGACTACTATAAAATGATGAACAACCTGTTGACTTTCGATCATGTTTTGTTTGACATGCATAAGGTTCTGAAGGATCTGGAGGCGATCTTTGCCGGTGAAGCATCCCGAAAGGGGCTTGGGCTTGGTTTTACGGGGCAGGAGGATCTGCCGCAGTTCCTTTACGGGGATGAAACACGGGTCAAACAGATCCTTTCCAATCTGCTGGAAAATGCCATCAAATTCACGGCGGAAGGCCGGGTTACCCTGGAGGCGCGTTTGGAATCGGCATCAGACCAAAAGAAAAAGGTACGGTTCATCATCAGCGACACGGGCAAAGGCATCACCCGGACCGAAGCGGAAAGCCTGTGGAAGTCATTTGCCGTCGGGTCGAAATCGTATTCGCGCAAATTCCAGGGCATCGGAATGGGGCTGGCACTTTCCAAACAACTGGCACAATGCATGGGCGGAGATATCCGCATTGTGGAAACGTGCAGCAAAGGCACCACGTTTGAAGTAAGCCTGGATTTCAGGGAAAAGAACAGTCCAAGACAGCCTGTGGCGGCACCGTCAGCCAAAAAGGTGCTGCTGGTGGAAGACAATCTGATCAATCAGAAACTGACACGCAACCTGTTGCTGAAAAGCGGTTTTGAAGTGGACGCCGCCGAAAACGGCGCTCTGGCCATCGAAAGATTCCGGCAAACGGAATACGATCTCATTCTCATGGACATCCAAATGCCGGTCATGGATGGCATCACGGCCAGCCGGAAGATCCGGGAGCTGGAAACCGGTACGGGCCGCGACCGAAAGATCAAGATCATCGCACTCACGGCCAACGCCCATCAAAAGGATAAAAATGACTGTATGGAGGCCGGTATGGACGGGTATATTTCCAAACCGTTGAATCCAAGTGAAATTGCCCTGATCCTGAAAAACATCTGAGCAGGGCTCCCGGAAACGTTGTTTATTAACTATTTTCTGTAAATAACTTAATAATACTTCATTTAAAGATTAAGGGAATTTGCTAAATTTGCTAATTAAACTAGTCCGTTTGACCAAATGAATGGTATGAAAAAGAAGATATTGATAGTGGATGACGAGTTATCGATCAGGATGCTGTTAGAAAACTATATAGGCAAGTCATATGACATCGTCACAAAAACCGACGGGTTGGAAGGCATCAAGTACCTGGAAGAGGGAAACCTGCCCGACCTGATCGTGGCCGACATCCAGATGCCCAACCTGGATGGATACGAAATGTTGAAACAGGTAAGATCCAGCGGGTATTTCGGGAACATTCCCATGATCATGCTCAGCGGGATCGAAAGCAGCCAGGAACGGGTAAAATGTCTGCGAATGGGTGCCGACGACTATCTGGTCAAGCCCTTCAATCCTGAAGAACTTTTGCTTCGCATCAACAATCTGATCAGCAGGACGAGTAAGTAGACCCCTTATTATGGAGGAAAGCCCGGATAAAATATCCTTGATGTACGTTGGGAAGAATCCAGATGTATTGAGCTCATTAAAAAGCAAAGCGCTGTATTTTAATGTGGTTCATTATGAAAATGGGCTTCAGGCCATCGATCATCTCAGGAAAAACAAAGACATCCAGGCGGTAGTTGCCGAGGCATCGCTGCAGGGCATCGAGGGTTATGATCTGGGCATCCACCTGAAGGAACGGCTCCAATTCTCGAACACCCCTTTTATTTTGATCGGCTTTAAAAATGATCCGGCTTTTGTGAAACGGTTGCTGGAGAAGAAACGGGTTTTTGACGACTTTTTTGTTTTCCCGCCGGACATTGACAAGCTAACCACCCGGATTCTCTTCCTGATCATGTACTTAAACCGGATCGAAGAACCGGAAAAAAGGCCTGCCAAAGCGGATAAGACCTATCGGATCCCTTATATCAAGCGGATTTTTGACATCATGGTCTCAATGGTAGCCATCATTCTTCTATCCCCTTTGTTTTTTATCGTGGCCGTGGCCATCCGGCTGGAATCCAAAGGACCGGTGATTTATAAATCCAAGCGGGTGGGTACGGGATACCGGATCTTTGATTTTTATAAATTCCGGTCGATGTACACCGGTGCCGACCTGAAGCTGAAAGAACTCAGTCATTTAAACCAGTATAAAAAAGAGGATACTCCGAGCCCGTACACCTCGCACGGCAGCCAATCCTGCCCGCGCTGTGCGGCCTTGCCGGAAGGAGAATACTGTTCCCCGGTCCTGTATATCGGCGGAGAGGAGATTTGCGAATACTGGTACAACCGGATGCGAAAACAGGGCAATTTGTCGACCTTCATCAAGATCGAAAACGATCCGCGCATCACGCGGGTGGGCCGGATCATCCGGAACACAAGCATAGACGAACTGCCGCAGTTATTCAATGTCCTGTGCGGGTCCATGTCGATTGTGGGCAACCGTCCCCTGCCCCTTTACGAAGCCGAACTGCTGACCTCGGACGACTGGGGGGCGCGGTTCATGGCACCGGCCGGAATTACCGGTCTGTGGCAGGTGGAATTGCGTGGAAAGGGCGGCGTGATGTCGGAGGAAGAAAGAAAAGCTTTAGACAACAAATATGCGGAGACTTATTCTTTCTGGGGTGATATTAAGTTGATATTAAGTACCATACCGGCCTTAATCCAGAAACAGAATGTGTGATGAAATTGTTTAAAACTTTATTAATAATTAATTATTTAAAATTTGAAATGAAATAAAGAATACGGTAACTTTCGCCATATTAAGAACTGTATACTTTATAGTGTAGAAAGGCTATTATGATGTTGGTTAAAGTGAAACATGTGATTCTATTTGCCATCCTTATCCTGTTGGCAAATGTTAAAGTTTTTGCCCAGACACAGACTTCGCAGGTAGATAGTTCACGATTTTTTAATCCGGTTACCGATGACATCACCAAACGGCTTCCGCCCCTGGAAGTCCTGATTGATTCCGCCACCTACAATTCGCCCGACGTGCGTTATGAAACGCTGAAGGAAGACTACTACGCTTACACCACCCTTTCGGCCAAACGGGCCTGGTTGAATTATTTCAGTCTGAACTGGGACTCGAATTTCGGCCGTTGGGATTTTTGGAATCAGGACGACTATCTGATGATGGGACATTATTACCATCAGTGGTCGTGGCGGAGCAATTATGCCGTGGGATTTTACATCCGGCTGCCGCTGCTGGCCATTGTGGACAGAAGAAATCAGATCAATCAGCAGAAGAAATGGATCGAGATCTCCCTGATGCAGAAGGAAATCAACCGCCGGTTCCTGGCTACCCAGGTGATCACGTATTACAACAACCTGGTGGAATACCAGAATTATATTAAAATTTATAATAATTATCAGAATTTTACCCTGATGCAGATGCAGATGGCACAGAACGAATTTTTGAACAGCGAGATCTCCACAGCAGAATATACCCGGTTAAAAGAGATCCAGACCCGGGGTGCCATCAATTTTCAGCAGGCCATTGCAGAATTCAACAATGCGTATCAGTTATTGCAGGTTGCAACCGGTATGAAATTTAATCTCATCAACATCCTGCGTTAATCTTGATATCTTACTATGGATTTTTTATACCTCATACGACTTTTCAAAAGAAACATCATCCTGTTACTGGGGATTCCGTTTTTGCTGGCGGTTGTGGTGTATTATTTCACCCGGCACCAGGAAAAAGTCTATCAGTCTGAGGCGATCATCTATACGGGTATCACCACCGGTTATTCCATCGAATCCACCTCGCAGCGCCCCACCGATTATTTCAGTACCAGCGCCCAGTTCGACAACATGATCAATTTGCTGACTTCACGGCAAACGGTGGTCGAGACGTCGCTGCGCCTGTTGGGTCAGGATCTGTCGTTGCCCCATTACAATCCGCAATATATTTCGGATGAGAACTACGACAAACTGCAAAGAATGATCCCCAAAAGGATCAAGGACCTGGTGGTGGTGGACAACAAATCCGGGGTAGAAAGAGAAAAAGCGGAACAGATCAAGAATCTGCAGAATGAGATCCAGACGCTGCAGAAACAAATCAACATCAAGAAAAATCAGGCGGCCCGGGATCAAAACAATCTTTCCGGTAACAACACGCCACAGCCGGTTACCAGCTACAATTCAGGACTGGAAAAGTCGGGCAATGGCAGCGGAACGATCGTTCATACGGTCCTTCCCGGAGAGACCCTGGGATCCATTGCCAGCCGCTACGGCGTATCGCGGGGTGAATTGATGAACCTGAACAACCTGAGTTCCGGTGATCTGACCCCAGGCCAGCAGCTGGTCGTTAAAGGATCTCCCGCCGCCGTATCCGGATTTCAATATCACACCGTGCTGCCGGGAGAATCGTTGTATTCCATTGCCAAAAGCTACGGAGTGAACATCAGTAAACTCAGAGAGCTCAACAATCTAAGCACGGGCGATGTGCAACCGGGACAACGCATCATCATCAGTACCGGCGGACAGGCCAATTACGGACAATCTGCGTATGACAATGCGACCAAAGAGGTGTCCTCAGGCGACGACGGCACATCGCTGCAGACGCCCTCCAACGATTCCAATGGAACCATTGCCACCGTAGCTGATGAAACGCATAACGGATCTTCAAAACTCTCGGGGATCTTTGTTAAAGACCCCATCGTTCCGCCGGGTGTCAATCCTTCGGACTATGAAAAAACCGTGAACAACCTTCAGGCCTATTATGCCTCCGACGATACCAACTATATATACGGCCTACTGCATTATGGTGCCAACCAGCATTACAGCATCAGTTATATCAGTAAGGTTCAGATATTCCGCGTGGCCAATTCCGACCTGGTCAAGCTTACCTACACCTCTGATGATCCGGGTATATGCCAACAAACGCTGAAGATCATATCCACGGTGTTCATGCGAAACTACAGGATGTTGCGTATCAACGAAACCGACCGTGTGGTGGAATATTTCCAGCATCAGGTGGATTCTGCCGAAAGAAAACTGAACGAGGCGGAAGACCGGTTGCTTCGTTTCAACAAGCAAAACAACATCATCAACTATTACGAACAAAGTAAAGCCATTGCCGGGCAGAAAGAGGACCTGGACAAATATTATCAGGATCAGCAGATCCGGCTTTCGGGCGCTTCGCTGACCCTGCAGGAACTGGAAACCAAAATGACGGCCAAAGACTCCATCTATCTGAAGAGTGATGAGATCAACCAGATGCGGAAGGAGTTGTCGGATGTTTCCGAGAAGATCATCATTAACCGGCTGGCCGAAAGCTACAACAAAGAGGTGGCCTCCCGGGTCGCATCGCTGGAAGCCAAACAAAGACAACTGCGGGCCCGGATGAAGCTCAGGGTGGACGAGCTGTATCTTTACGGACATTCTACCCAGGGTGTAAACATCAAGGATCTGCTGAATGCCTGGCTGGAAAATACAATCACTTATACCGAGGCCAAGGCCGCCCTGGTGGTGCTGGCACGGCGCAAGCTGGATTTCATCCGCACCTATCAGAAAATGGCTCCGCTGGGCGCCATGCTGACGCGTATCGAGCGTGAAATCAAGGTGAATGAACAGACCTACCTCGAGTTACTGCACAGCCTGAACCAGGCCAAGATGAAACAACAGAATCTGGAGCTTTCGACGAACATCAAGGTGGTGGATCCGCCTTATTTCCCGATAGCACCGAATCCCTCACGGGCAAAATATATCGTGCTGGCCGCCGGTCTGGCAGGATTCATCATCATTGCTTTCCTCATCATCATGCTGGAATACTTTGACACTTCCGCCAAAAACCCGACCCGGGTGGTGGAACAGACCGGTATGGAACTCGGGGGAGCTTTCCCCTACCTTTTCTCGCGGAATTTTGCCAATGAATTATCGCAGATCTCCGCGCGACTTATCGACATGATCATACAAAACATCAAGTTGAATATGGCTTCGCTGAAGCCGGAGCCGGAAAAACCTTATGTCGTCCTGATCTTCAGCACGCAAAATGCGGTGGGTAAGACGTTGTTGGCACACAAGATCATCAACCAGATGCGTTCGATGAACAACAAAGTACTCTTTTTGAACTACCGTGCCGAGGACCACGAAGTGGAAGAAGAAGAGGATTTCAACCACAGCTACCACTACACCGTCAGGAGCAACTTCATCGACATCACCGACCTGCAGCAGCTGATGGACAGCCGGTATCTGCGGAAAAACAATACGCCTTACGACTATATCTTTATCGAAATTCCCTCTATCGTATATCATACGTATCCGATCAAACTTCTATCCGAGGTGGATTTGTCTTTGTTTGTGGTAAGGAGCAGCAACAATTTCACCCGGGCTGACAAGACGGCGCTGAAGACCTTCCGGGAAGCCGCTCCGGACAACTTCCTTGTCGTACTGAATGAAGTAGAGCTCTATAATCTGGATGAACTGTTGACGGAAATCCCGAAAAACAGAACCGGATGGATGAATCGGATTAAGACCATGTACCTGAATGCGACCAAGTATAAAATTACCGTAAAGAGAGAGGTTAAAAACCGTGGCTAATGTCCTGTCCAAAATACTTAAAAATAACAACTTTCTCTCGCTGGCAAACAATGGTTTGGTAGCTGTCTTCGGATTTTTCGGATTCCTTTTACTTGTCAGAAGCCTGGACACCAATGATTTTGGTAAATGGGTGCTGTTGATCACCACGGCGAATTTTGTGGATATGATCCGGTTTGGCATCACGCGTACGGCCATTGTCCGTTTTCTGGCCGGAGCCGATGAAAAAGAATCCCGACGGCTGATCGGTTCCAACTATTTCATCAACCTGGTTTCCAGCATCCTTGTAGCAGTCGTGGTGCTGGGCATCGAGTTTCTCTTCCCGGCCCGGGTTCACAATTCCGGATTTTCCTTATTTTTCTACTGGTTCCCTGCCCTGGCATTCATCAACCTGCCGTTTAACAATGCCCAGTCGGTGCTGCAGGCCAACATGCGCTTCGACCGGCTGCTGTTGCTACGGATCATCAACGTGGGCGGTTTTATGCTTTTTCTGATCGTGAACTACTTCTGGATGCATTCTTCGCTTCAGGAGATCGTCTATGCCTACCTGGCCGTCAATGTCATTACCTCGCTGGTGGCCAGCCTGACCAACTGGGATGGTATTGCCTTTGTGCTGAAAGCCAAAAGATCCACCAACCGGCTGATCCTGAACTTTGGAAAATATTCCACCGGCACCCTCATCGGCAGCAACCTGCTGAAAAGTGCCGATACTTTCATCATTGGTCTGAGTCCTTTTCTGGGTACGGCCGGTGTAGCCCTGTACAGCATCCCCCTGAAGCTTACCGAGATCATTGAAATCCCGTTGAGGAGCTTTGCCATGACTGCTTTCCCCGGGATGTCGAAAGCCAGTATCGAAGGCAACAACGAGCAGGTGAAAAAGTTATTCTATACCAATGCCGGCGGCATGACCCTGTTGTTGTTTCCAGTGATGCTGATTTCATTTATTTATGCCAAGGAACTGGTGTACATCCTCGGAGGGCCCGGTTATGAAAAGACGGCGTCCATATTCAGGATATTCTGCATTTACGGACTCTTACTGCCTGCCGACCGGTTCATTGGTGTGTTACTGGACAGTTTAAACCTGCCGAAATACAATTTCTTTAAGGTCGTTTATATGACCCTGGCAAACATCATCGGCGATTCCATCGTGGTTTTCGCTTTTGTTTTCGTAGCCGGTATTATGAGTTTTTTCACCTTCCTGTTTTCAGGCGTTCCCCGTTTAAGCCTGGTGTTGTTGTATGCCAAAGACTACACCACCCTGAACGTCTTGCAGGGGGTTGCCTGGGTGACGATCTCGTTTACACTGATCGGCATTTTTATCGGACATTATTATTTAAATCAACATATCGAGATACACTTAAGAAAAATATTCAAAGGAGGAGTCTTGTTCTTTACCGAGAGTGCTTTCCTGAAAAGAAAAAACAGTTAGGCAATATTTTTTAACTTTATGGAATAAAATTTTACCCATGCTGGAGTCGATGAGAAAGAGAACCGGGGCGGCCAAATTGCAACATCCGCTGGTCATAGCCATCATTATTGTGGCTACCATCGTGGTGGGCGCCGTGGTTGCCAGGGGCGGGTTGAAAGTGGCCATTGCCCTTTTGTTTCTCGCTCCGATGATCTACTTTCTCAACCGGGTTTTTACCAACCCTGCCATCGGCGTGTATGCGGTGATGTTCATGGCCTTCACGGCCATCGGGCTGACCCGTTACATCCGAAATGTTCCTTTGGGTTTGAGTATTGACGGATTGCTGGTCATCACCCTGGTGGCCATCTTCTTTAAGAGCTTGTCCGAACCGCTGGATCTCAAACTATTAAAACGGGACCTGGTCTATTTGATGCTGATCTGGTTTGGATATTCGGTCATGGAGTTTTTTAATCCGGCCGCCTTGAGCCGCACGGCATGGTTTTATGCCGTCCGTGGGGTTTCGCTGTATCCCTTGTTGCTGATTCCCATTGCCCTGCTTTTCTTTTCCAAACTCAAGCACCTATATGGTTTTCTGGTTTTCTGGGCGGTTTTTTCGCTGCTGGCGAGTTTAAAAGGATTGCAGCAGAAGTACATCGGGCTGGACGCGGGAGAACAGTACTGGCTGAATACCGTGGGTGCCATCACCCACATTATCAATGGGAAACTCCGGATTTTTTCATTTTTTAGTGATGCCGGGCAGTTTGGAGCCGCCCAGGGGGCAGCAGGCATTGTTTTTGCCGGAGTGGCTGCCTCACTGAAAAAACCGGGGAAGAAGCTCTTTTTCTGGATTGTCTCGCTGGTCTCCTTTTGGGGCATGATGCTTTCGGGGACCCGGGGCGCCGTGATCGTTCCGGCGCTGGGCGGGATCGTCTTTGTGATTCTCTCCAAGAGACCACGGGTCATCATTGGTGGCGGCCTGGCCATTGCACTGATTTATATCTTTTTTGCCTATACGTACATCGGCAATAGTTCCTATACCATCGCCCGTATGCGTACCGCCTTTCACCCTGAAACGGACGCTTCGTACCAGGTACGTCTGCACAACCGGCAGATCCTGGCAGCCTATCTTGCCGACAAGCCTTTCGGTGGCGGTATTGGTTCAGCCGGTAACTGGGGGTTGCGATTTTCACCACAGGGTTTTCTGGCCAATGTGGCTACCGACAGCTGGTATGTTCAGATCTGGGCTGAGC
>JBJKPL010000042.1:0-3154 GCA_046706345.1 Candidatus Sulfidibacterium sp. | reverse complement strand
CAGGAGTAAAGGTGCAAAGCTCAAAATACCGGCCAATCAGGCCGTCCGGCAGGGACATTGTTTTACCGTACATATCGCCCGGATCGTCCGTGATGCCGATGTAATTGTCCAGGCTCTTGGACATTTTTTCTTTTCCATCCAGGCCCTCCAGGAGCTCGAATGAAAGCACCGCCTGCGGAGGCTGGCCGTTTACCTTCATCACGTCCCGTCCCATGAGCATATTAAAATGCTGATCAGTTCCTCCGACCTCCAGATCGCATGAACCGAAAATATTCGCAAGGACAAAAGAATCTATGCCCTGCAACACCGGATAAAGCATCTCGTGCATGTAAAGCTCTTCGCCGGATTCCAGGCGCTTTTGGAACATGTCCCGGGCAATCAGCCGGGAATGGGTAATGTGCCGCAGAGTGGCGAAAAAAGTGCGCATGGTAATATTCAAAATGTTCGGACTGTAAACTTTCTGCCTCTGCAGTATGTCGTACTCGGCGGCTTTCCCAACGAAGGTATTTGACGGCACAGTAACTGAAGCGCCGTCCGCCCCCTGGATGGTCACTTTCTTTTCCGGACCGAAAACCAGATCAGTGATACTGATGAACCAGTCCAGATTGTTGATCCATGCGAAAACTTCCTGATCTTCGCGGAGGATAAGCTTCACCTGATCAAGATAAGTTTTCATATTCTTTTTTATCTCCTCATAGGTGACTTCCGGGCGGATCTTGCTTTTGCCCGTAGGGTCGCCGATCTGAGCGGTAAAATCGCCGATCAGGAAAATGACCTTGCAGCCCAAATCCTGGAACTGGCGGAGCTTATGCAACACCACAGCGTGTCCCAGGTGGATATCGGGCCGGTTTGGATCAACTCCGAGCTTGATAACCGTTTTTTCCGGATGCTCCTCCAGCTTTTTGCGGAAAGAGCCGTCCGGGTCCACAAATTGCCCGACTCCGCGGGAAAGAATGTCGTCTATTATGTTTTTTCTTTCTGCTTGGTTCATTGGGTAACATTATAGCATAGTAACCAGAACCACTACCGAGGTCTTGCCTCGGTAGTTAAAAAATCGTGTTCTAATTACAACACATAAAATCTACTACCGAGGCAAGACCTCGGTAGTGCATTTTGTGGTATGATTATGAAACAATGTTTAGAATAAAAACATCAAAAATGGAAAAGGAGCCAAGAGCGCCACGAAATTGGTTCCTCCGGCACTGGAAAAATATCCTCCTGCTCTGCGCCGGCCTTTTTATAATTCTGTGCGGAGCTATGATCGTCTGGATTTCCACCTTCAAAATCCCCGATTTCCGCGATTTCAACCAGATAAAAACGGTGAACTCCACAAAAATCTACGACCGCACCGGAAAGATCCTGCTTTATGATTTCCATCAGGACGTTCGGCGCACCCCCATAAGCTTTGACCAAATGGGCTGGAACATTAAAAATGCCACGGTGGCTATTGAGGACTCCAGCTTCTGGAACAACAATGGCGTGCGCATCACTTCTGTAATCCGGGCGGCCCTTTCGGATGCCCTGCATATCGGAGGAAGCGTGCAGGGAGGATCCACCATCACCCAGCAATTGGTAAAAAATTCCCTGCTTACTCAAAAGCAAACCATCAGCCGTAAAATCAAGGAGTGGATTCTGGCCCTGGAAGTAGACGGGTCCCTGCCGAAGGAAACCATCCTGGAAGATTATCTTAACGACATCCCTTACGGCGGAAATATTTACGGGATAGAGGAAGCATCCAAAAACTATTTTAACGAAGACGCGCAGAGCCTCACTTTGGCCCAGGCGGCATACCTGGCCGCCATTCCCCAATCTCCGACTTATCTTTCGCCTTACGGAACTCATTTGAATGACCTGGAGGCGAGAAAAAATCTGGTGTTGAAACGCATGCTGGACCTCAAGTTCATCACACAAGACCAGTACAACCAGGCCATGAATGAAAAAGTGCAGTTCGCTCCCCAGGCGGATTCCGGCATCAAGGCCCCGCACTTCGTATTCTTCATCAAGAACTATCTGGAGCAGAAATACGGCCCCGACGCGCTGAATGAAGGTTTGAAAGTGACCACCACCCTTGATTATGATTTACAGCAAAAGGCGGAAGCCATCGTAAAAGCAGGGGTGGCGGATAACAAAAAGCAATACAATGCGGACAACGCAGGGCTGGTGGCCATAGATCCGAAGACGGGACAGATTCTCACCATGGTGGGTTCCGCGGACTATTTTGACAAAAGCATTGACGGGAATTACAACGTGGCTCTGGCATACCGCCAGCCCGGATCCTCTTTCAAGCCATTCATTTACGCGACCGCTTTTGAAGAAGGATTTACTCCTTCCACCGTGCTGTTTGATTTGCCCACCAATTTTTCCACCACCTGCAACGCTTACGGCGTGCCATACCCCGGCCATACCAAGGACAGCTGCTATATGCCGAAGGACTTTGACGGAAAATACCCCGGACCTATCAATCTGCGCGATGCGCTGGGTGAATCCCGGGATATTCCGGCGGTGAAGCTGTTTTACCTGGCGGGAATTAAAAAATCCATTAAAACCGCCCAGGTCATGGGCATCACCTCCATCGGTGATCCCAGCCAATACGGGCTGACCCTGGTGATAGGCGGAGGAGAGGTTACATTGCTTGATATGACGAGCGCTTACAGCGTGTTTGCCGACGACGGGGTGCGAAATCCATACACCGGCATTCTGGAAGTGCAGGACGCCTCGGGAAAGGTATTGGAACAATATGCGCCGAATTCCCTGCAAGTACTGCCAAAAAACGTCGCTCTGACCATTTCCGATATTCTTTCAGACAACAAAGCCCGCACGCCGACCTTCGGCGCAAACTCGGTGCTCTTGATTCCCGGGCATGATGTGGCGGTGAAGACCGGAACCACGGATAATGAAAAGGACGCATGGACCGTCGGATATTCTCCGGATATCACCGTAGGCGTATGGGCCGGAAACACGGACAATACTCCCACCACGGGCGGCAGTGCCACCCTGGCCGGCCCTATTTGGAATAAATTCATAACATACGCCCTGCAGAATCTGCCGAACGACCAGTTTGAAAAACCGGACCTTTCCACCGACCCGGAAACGGTAAAACCGGTCCTCCGCGGATACTGGCAGGGGAACGATCACTTTTTCATAGACAGTATAT
>JBJKPL010000041.1:0-18067 GCA_046706345.1 Candidatus Sulfidibacterium sp. | reverse complement strand
TCTGCGGGAAGCCTCCCGGTACTTCCGGGAAGCCTTTGGCAAGCTCCGGGATGAGAAATGCCCTTACTACCCATTGTTATCCCGAACATAGCCATTGTCATTACGGGCTTAGCATTTGTCATTCCGATCCCTGCAAGTGTCATCACCGCCGTAGCAATTGTCATCCCGGTTACTGCAAACACCAACCCGGCGACAGCAATCCTTAACCCCGGTGTAGCCACTGTCATTCCATTACAGGCAGGCTTCATCCCGTTCTTGGTATTTGCCATCCCGGAAAAAGCAACCGTCATCCCCGCAAGGGTAATGATCACCCCTAATGGTACTGTGTTATTTCCTTCGGAAATCGATCCGCTGGATGTTTTTGGCAATCTCGATACGGTTGTACAGCGAGTTGATGATAAGGTCGTAAAGCTGATCCCTGAGGACCGCATCTTCGATATCGGCATCGATGTTCGGGTTGTCGTTCACTTCGACCACATACACCTTACCTCCGATCATTTTAAGGTCCACGCCGTAAAGTCCGTCTCCGATCAGGGCGGAAGCCTTCAGGGCGGTATTTACCACCTCCTCCGGTACCGAACTGATGTCGATGGTTTCCCAATCGCCGGAAGCCCCTTCTTTTTCGCCTTTCCAGTTGTAGATCTGCCAGTGACCTTTCGACATGTAATATTTACAGGCAAAGAGCGGGGTGTTGTCGAGGATGCCGATGCGCCAGTCGAAATCCGAATAAAGAAACTCCTGGCACACCACCATATCTGATTTTTTGAATAACTCGTTTAAGGCGATCACGGCTTCTTCTTTGTCCTCCACTTTTGTGATCCCCAGTGAAAAGGCGCTGTCGGGCTGCTTCAGGATCAACGGAAACTGCATGGTGTCGAGGTCGGAGGCGTTGAAAAGATTTTTGGTGAAGATGGTGGTTTCGGGCGTGAGGATCTTATGCTTTTTAAAGATCTCGTTCTGATAAATCTTATTGGAACATTTCATGATGGACCAGGGATCGTCAATCACCACCAGGCCTTCGGAATAGGCAATCCTGGAAAATTCGTAGGTGTGGTTGTTCACGCTGGTGGTTTCACGGATAAACAGCGCATCGAACTGGTTGATCTTGTCCCGGTCAGCCCGGGTGATGAATTCCACGTAAAGCCCTTTCCTGTGGGCGGCCTGCTTGAATTTATGCAATGCCCGGGGACAGGAGGGCGGCGTGCTCTCGTCGGGATTCACCAGGATGGCGATGTCGTATTTGTAGTTGACGAGCTTGGTTTTGTTAAAGCGTTTTTTGCTGAAATATTTTGCCGCCGACAAGCCCATCAGCGGGATGTCCTGCTCCGGAACCTTGTCGTAAGTGATCACCTTCATGCTCTTGATGATCCAGGTCTCGTCCTTTACGAAATTCACCTCGAACAACGGCGCTTCGAACAAATTGAACAATTTCATCGCCAGCGTATTGTAGCCTTTCTTGCTGGCATGCCCGAAATAGATCTTCATGGAAAATTTGTTCGTTTTGATCCTGCCGAGGGATTTGTTGATCTGCTCCTCGATATCATAGGCCGCCGAGTGGATGACGCCGGGGATCTTAAAGTCGCGGATGGAAATGGTGCTGGGGATGCTGCGTTGTCCCCGCGCCGAGGCGAGCAGCGAGACATAGTATCCGTAGCTCTGGTATTTGTAGGAGCTGCAGAGGTTGAAGATCCGCAGATCGTTGTTGGACGCGTAAACGGGATTGCTGATGTATTCCTTTACGGAGATCACCCGGGCATTGACATCAGGAAACGCCCATTTTGAGGGCTGGTTGGTGACGATGAGGTTGCCCAGTTTCCGGCCGGCCGCCAGGGCCTGGGTCTTCAACTCCAGCTTGTAGGCATCTTCCCCTTCGCGGTAATAGTCCTTGACCTTTTCCGTGATGGTGAAACCGCGTGACTGATACCATGAGACCAGCTTCGGGTCCGACACGCGGGCCTCCAGGATGATGCGTTCATAGTTTTGCTTGTTGGCCTGGGTGATCACGTGGTTGATCAGGTAACTGCCCACGCCCTTGTTTTGATATTCCGGCCGGATGGCGATGGAATAAATGCGTAGGGCCCTGGCATATTTGAAAAGGGTGAGGGCCCCCACGGGCTTGCGCCCCTTGTTTTCTGCGATTAAGACTTCCTGGAAGCCGCTTTGGATTCCCCGGGCAATGCTCTGACGCGAGCCCCGTTGAAAGCCGGGAAAGGATTGGTTTTCCAATTGTTCCAGAAAATCCAGGTCGTCTTTTCCGGAAGGTCTGATCCCAATTTGCATAGATTGGTTCTAAGTTTATAAGCGGCCAAAAATAGAGATTTCCCGATTTACATCCTCAATTTTTTTTCCATTTCGATCTCCCTGGTTTTCATTTGTTTCGATGGGCTTCGAACGTCTTTTCCTTTGGATGAATTAAAAAAAATGGCTCCTGCTGCATCGGGATCCGCCTCCGGGCTTTCATCCTTCTTTCTCCTTACCGTTACGCCGGATTTTCATTACTTTTGCGCCATTAAGGAAATTCAAGGTCTCCGGGGAAAGATCATGCGCAACAACACCAAACTCAAACTGCTTCTTCAGAAATATTCCATCACCCTGAACCGGGATGAGGACGAGGTCTTTCATCTGCGGCTCACCGACAAAAACAAGGGTACGATGCAGGATTTTATAGGGCCTTCCTACGGTGACGTACTGGCCAAAGCCTACAGCTACCTGCTGAAGGTGCTAAAAAATCCCATGACCTATGAATAAGTATCTCCTTCCTGAAGTCTTTCCTGTTTCGGTGCGCTCTTATTACAAGGCAGCCTGGAGTCCTTCGATCAGCTGATCGATCTCTTCCATGGAAGTGTAATGCAGGAACGAGATCCGCAACACCCCCGGATCCACCGGGATGTTCATGTCCATCAGCGGACGGACGGCATAACAGTGTCCGGTGCCCAGCATGAGTTGGTGTTTTGTCAGCATGGAATACACCCGGTCGATGCTTTTGTTTTTCGGGAGCAGCGATATGATGGGTGCGCGGTGGGTGACCTCACCGGTTCCAATGATGCGGACGTCGTCGCGGGATCGTAAAAATTCCAGCAACGGTTCCAGCAGCGCTATTTCTGCTTCCCGGAACAGCTGGTTCAGCTTTTTCATCTTTTCCACCGCCGGCATTTCTTCTGTAAAATGATGGTCGTAGACGGCATCGAAGTAATCGAGGATGCCGCCGGCGGCGGCGATCTGCGCGTGATCGGGGCCTGCGGGTGTCAGCATGCTTCGGGTCATGCCTTCTTTGAAGAAATGCGCCTGGTTTTCCATCTTTCCGATCAGGTCTTTGTTCACGTACATCAACCCCAGGTGGGGCCCGAAGGTCTTGTAGGTGGAGAACAGGTAAATGTCCGTCCCCAGATCGCGGATGTCGGGAAAAATATGCGGCGCCATGCCCACCCCGTCGACGACGGTCAGGGCCCCGTGGTCGTGGGCTTTGCGGGTGATCTCCTTCACGGGATTGATGTAACCGATCACATTGGAGCAATGGGGATAGGCCACCATCCGGGTGCGTGAAGAAAACAGGGAATCCAGGGCACCGGGATCGAGCATGCCCGTTTCCGGATCTACGTGCCATTCGATGACTTTGATCCCCCGTTGTGCCAGGCGTCGCCAGGCGCCCGCATTGGCTTCATGGTCCTGACATGACACGATGATCTCGTCGCCGTCTTTCCACATGGGACGCATGGCATTGGCCAGCACATAGACGTTCTGCGTGGTGGAAGGACCGAAATGGATCTCCGAAGCTTCCACGTTCAGGTAGCCGGCCATACGTTCATAAGCCGCATCCATCAGGGCTCCGGCCCTGGCGGAAGCCGGATAGGCATAATACGGCTGTACTTTGTTTTTCATGTAAAAACCGTTGAGCCGGTTCACGACCTGGCGGCAGGGATACGAACCGCCGGCATTTTCGAAAAAGGCCCAGCCTTCCAATGTGGGTTCGCTGAAGGCGGGAAACTGGGAACGTACAAAAGATAAATCAAGTTTCATGACAGATTATTTTTCAATTTTCAATGTTAAACGATCATGGTTGAGCTCAAGTTTTTTTTCGATCCAGGACACCCTTCCAGCTCCCCGGTGGTGAAACTCCGAAACGCTTATTTCCTTAACTGTCGGAACGCTTTTCCGAGATTCAGGGCGATATCTCCGGCAATCAAACTTTCTTCTGCATTTTTCCCGGCGGCGATATCGCCCGCGAGGCCGTGGAGGAAAACTCCCAGCAAGGCGGCATGCACGGGCGAATAGTTCTGTGCCAGCAGGCCCGTGATGATGCCGGTGAGCACATCTCCGCTGCCGGCAGTGGCCATGCCCGGATTCCCCGTGGAGTTGAAATAACACCGGCCGTCGGGCAGGCAGATGGCAGTATGAGCGCCCTTCAGCACCAGGATGACCTGGAATTTCTTGGAGAACTCGCGTGCCAGGTCCATTTTTTCAAAATCGTCTTTCCAGCTGCCGGCCAGTCGCTCAAATTCTTTGGGATGCGGTGTCAGGATGCTGTTGGGCGGCAGAAAGGACAGCCAGGTTTTGTTATCTGCCAGAATACCCAGGGCATCGGCGTCCAGGACCATCGGCCGGCGGTAGTTCTGGATCAGCAGCTTTAGGGCCGTCTGCGATGGATTTTCCTTCCCCAGTCCCGGGCCGATGCCCATGGCATTGTAAGCGTCCAGGGTGGGGACCTCGGAGAAGAAGTAATCGTTGCGGTCGATGCTGATCATGGCTTCCGGCAGCGCCGTCTGAAGGATGGGATAACCGATCTTCGGCACATGCACGTGCACCAGCCCGGTGCCGCTACGCAGGCAGCCATGTGCCGCCAGGATGGCAGCACCCATCTTGCCATATCCTCCTGCAATCAGCAAGGCATGACCGTAAGTGCCTTTGTGGGAGAATTTGGACCGGGATTTCAGCAAGGGCTCCAGGTCCTGTTTCAGCAGAAAGAAATTATCCGTTTCCACGTTATCGATGAATTCGGGATGCAATCCAATGTCCAGTACCTGCCAGGTGCCGACATAGCCGTCGTTTTCGGGCAGCAGGAAGGCATATTTCGGGAACTGGAAGGTCAGCGTATAATCGGCCCGGAGGATGCTCAGGTGGTGTTCACGGCTGGTCTGGTCAGCAAACAGTCCCGAGGGGATGTCCACGGCGATCTTTACGGCCGGCGACTGGTTCATCAGCTCGATGACTTTGGCCAGAAAACCTTCCAGCGGCCGGGTGAGCCCGGAGCCGAACAACGCATCCACCAGGATGTCGTCCTCATCGGTTTCAGGGAAGTCCTCTTCGGTTTCCAGGTCAAACAGCGTGTCATGGGCCATCTCCAGATAGCGGTTGTAGTTTTCGGCGAAGCTGGGCGAATATTTTTTTGAATAGCGCACGACATACACCAGCACTTCATAACCGGCTTCTGTCAGTATTCTTGCCAATGCCATCCCATCGCCGCCGTTGTTTCCCAATCCGGCAAAAACCAAAACCCGTTGGGAGACGTGGGTGTGTTTCCCGATCCATTTGAACAGCTTACCGGCGGCACGCTCCATCAGGTCAAGGTCGGTTATGGGTTCGTTTTCGATGGTGAAAGCGTCGGCTTCCCTGATCTTGTCTATGGGTAATATTTTCATGGCTGAAGATTTTACGGTGCCCTTTCGTTCGGACGGATCGTTCAATGATTTTAAAGTCCAAATTTAAAGATTATCTCCCGAAACCGGGCTACGGAAAGCAAATATTCGTTCAATGATCCTCTCCAAAGCTGAAAGGAATGGCTACCTTTGCACGCGCAGCCAAAAGGAAGGTTTTCCGCGCAGCGCACAGAAACGGTTTTCAATTCAGATCCCATATGAATTTTCTTTCGGTAGACAAGCTTTCAAAGAGTTATGCGGACAAGGTGCTTTTTCACCGGATCAGCTTCGGGCTGGACAAGTCCGACAAAATGGCACTGGTGGCCGACAACGGCACCGGCAAGTCGACATTGCTGCAGATCCTCGCAGGCCGGGAACCGGCCGATGAAGGTACGTTTACTTTCCGTGACGGACTGAGGCTGGGTTATCTGGAACAACATCCGGAGTTTGAAGCCGGGATGAGCATCCGGACACTGATCGAAACGCACGAAACCGACATCCGGAGGCTGATCCTGGACTATGAAGCCGCGCTGAAACGCCAGGCACAGGAAGACTCTCCTGAAAACCGCCAGCATCTGGACCGGTTGACCAATGAAATGGACAAGTTCCATGCCTGGGATTATGACCGGCGCCTTACGGAAATGCTCTCCCTTTTCGGGATCCGGGACCTGAACCAGCAGACCGAGACCTTGTCGGGGGGGCAGAATAAGCGCCTGGCCCTGGCGCTGGCCTTGCTGGATGAACCCGATCTGCTGCTGCTGGACGAGCCCACCAACCACCTCGACATCGAGATGATCGAATGGCTTGAGAAATTCCTCGGCACCTCTTCCATTACCCTGCTCATGGTGACCCACGACCGTTATTTTCTGGACCGTGTGTGTGATCACATCCTGGAAATGACCGACGGGGAGATCTTTACGCATCAGGGCGATTATGAATATTTTCTTGAGAAGAAATCCGAACGCCTCGAAGCCCAACAAGTGGAGATCGACAAGGCCGGACGCCTGATGAAAAAAGAACTGGAGTGGATGCGCAGGATGCCCAAAGCCCGGACCCACAAATCCAAATCGCGCATCGACGCCTTTTATGAAACCAGGGATAAAGCCCTGAGCGGCAAAGAAAGCCAGGAGCTGAAGCTGGAGACGAAAACCTCCCGGTTGGGCGGTAAGATCCTGGAATTGAAACAAATCTCCAAGGCTTTTGGCCCGTTGAAGATTGTCGAGGACTTCAGCTATATCTTCAAAAAAGGCGAACGTATCGGCATCATCGGAAAGAACGGCTCCGGGAAAACGACCTTTGTGAATCTGCTTTCGGGGTTCGTCCAGCCCGACAAAGGAGAGATTGAGATCGGCGAAACGGTGGTTCCTGCTTATTATAAGCAGGAAGGACTGCAGGCATCTCCCGGAAAAACAGTGCTGGAAGTGGTTAAAGATATTGCGGAGGTCATCCAATTAAGTAAAGGGAAAAGTATGACGGCATCCCAGTTCCTGAATTATTTTCTTTTCCCGCCAAAGATGCAGCAAACGCCGGTGGAGAATCTCAGCGGGGGCGAGCTGCGCCGCCTGTACCTGCTCACCGTACTGATCACCAATCCGAATTTCCTGATCCTGGACGAGCCCACGAACGACCTGGATATTGCCACGCTGAACAAGCTGGAGGAATACCTGTCGGAATTCAGGGGTTGCCTGGTGCTGATCTCCCACGACCGGTATCTGCTGGACCGGTTGACCGATCATTTGTTCGTCTTCGAAGGCAACGGTCATCTCCGGGATTATTACGGGACGTATGAGGCTTATCGTCAGATGAAAGACCAGGAAGAAAAAGAGGAAAGGAAGTCAAAATCGCCTGAGAAAACGCCGAAACCCAAATCCACAGGAAAACAGAAGGTCAGGCTATCCTTCAATGAAAAACGAGAATACGAATCCCTGGAGAAGGAAATCGAAAAGCTGGAACAGGAAAAGACGGACTGCGAAGAAATCCTGAATTCCGGCACCACCGATTATCAGAAGCTGGAGGAGACTTCCTCGCGCATCGGAGCACTGATCCAGCGCATCGATGAAAAAACCCTCCGCTGGCTGGAGTTGGATGAGAAAAACACTGAATAAGTATCCTGTTTATTTTTTCGGATAATTGATGATGTCGCGGATGTCGTTGTACAGCGGTTTCAGGCGTTTGTACATCTTGGTGTAAACCTGGTTGTAAAGGCGGTTGTAGATTTTCACGTTTTCGGGAATGGGTTGGTAGGTTTCCCCGATCTGGCACATTTTTTCAATGGCGGTTTCGAAATCCGGGAAAAATCCCAGTCCCACGGCGGCATTGATGGCGGCTCCCAGCGCCGAGGTTTCGTAAGTTTGAGGTTTTTCCACGGGCAGGTTGAAAATATCGGCGGTCAGCTGCAGGGCGTTTTTACTTTGGGAGCCACCACCTGATACGCGGATCTTCTCCACCGGGATCCCGGTGGTTTTTTGGGTACGAATCATCCCTTCTTTCAGCGCGTAGGCAATCCCTTCCAGGATGGAACGGTACAAATGGGCCCGGGTGTGCACATCGCCGAAGCCGATCACGGCGCCTTTGGCCTCGATGCCCGGCTGCCGGACACCCGGCGTCCAATAGGGCTGCAGTGTCAGTCCCATGGATCCCGGCGGGATGTCATCGATCATCTTGTCAAACAATTCTTCCGGTGCTTTTTTCAGTCGTTTTGCTTCCTCCACCTCCCGGTAACCGAACTCGTTCTTAAACCATTTGATCATCCAGAAGCCACGGTAGATCATCACCTCGGTATTGAAATAATGCGGCACGGCACTCGGGTAGGAGGGAAACATTTTTACCACTTCCAGATAATTGGGATTTACCGTCTGGACTGTCGCTGTGGTTCCATAACTCAAACAGGCGATCTCGGGAGAGATCACGCCGGATCCAAGCACTTCACAGGCCTTATCTGCCGCTGCGGCGATGAGGGTCAAACCTTCGGGGATGCCGGTTTGCCTTGATGCTTCCCCCGTGATCTTTCCGATCGTTTCGGAAGGATAAACCAGGTCTGCCAACTTCTCCCTTTCAATGGGAAACATCTTGTAGTTGATGGATGATTTTCCGGAATATTCGTGTTTTTTGTAATTGAAGGGTATGTATCCCACCATACTGCCGATGGAATCTTTGTATTCGCCGCAGAGCCTGGAGATCAGGAATCCTGACAACATGAGGTATTTGTCCGTCTTTTCCCATATCTCCGGCTGGTACTGCCGGATCCAGTTGCATTCCGCTTCTTCGATGGCATAAGCTACCGAGTCGTAAACTCCTGCGATCCGTAATCCGGTTTTGACGATTCCGGCAGGCCATGCTCCGACTTTGGCTTTTCGCTGGTCGAGCCAGATGATGGCCGGCCGGAGGGGTTTCCCCTGGTTGTCGAGATTGATCACCGTGCCGCGCTGACTGGTCAGGCTCATGCCGGCCAACTGTTTAACATCAAGGCTCGTATTTCTGAACAGTGTTTTCGTGGTTTCGCACAGCTGATCCCAAAAATATTCCGCATCCTGCTCTGCATAACCCGGCTGTTCGGAGTAATAGGCTTCGATGTGTGTCTGCTCGAGCTCGCGGATGTTGCCTTCCAGGTCGATAAAAGAGGCCCGGATGGACTGTGTTCCCACATCGATGACGAGGAGATATTTTTGCGAGAAAGACGTTTGTTCCATGGGTGGTTTGATAATTCAGTTCAAATCTAATAAAATTCAAAAGCAGGTCATGAAAGCCCTATTCTTATTTGTCTGTCCTTGTTCCGAAAATACTACCCGGATTTAAAATCCCTTTGGGGTCCAGAAAATCCTTGGAGGCTTTCATGAGACCCAGCGCGGTTTTTCCCAATTCTTCTTCCATCCATGGCGCCAACGCCCTGCCGATACCATGGTGGTGCGACAGTGAACCTCCGTTTTGGTGGATGGTATCGATCAGCTCTTTGTGATAAACCAGATAATCTTCCAGTTCCGAGCCTTTTTTCATGGGCGTCTGGAATGTAAAATACAGATTGGCGCCATTTTCATAGACATGCGAAATATGGGCCATGACATGGGTTTTCTCGCGCGACTCCAGGTAGTTTCTGACGGCTTTCCATAGGGGTAGTAATTTGTCCCAGGGTACTGCCGTTTCCACGGTGTCGGTCATGATACCGATATCCATCAGCGGGTCGCGCAGGTAAGCACTGGTATAACGTTGCTTCAGCCAGTCACGGACCGGTTTGCTGCCGCTGTGAAAACCTCCGTGCGCCCGGGCTGTCTTTTGGATCTTTTTCTTTGTCAGCGCCGTAAGATCGCGGTCGCCTTCCACGGTGACAAACATCAGGCATCGTTTTCCCGGACCATAGCCAAAGAAGCGCAGGATCCGGTCGGAAAAGCTGTTGTCGAAATCCTTGATTTTAAAGGCGGTGGCCGTTTCCACGGGATCGGAAATGCGGAACAGGGCCGGGGTTCCGATGCCGGCCTGCATGATCTTCCGCATGCAGGTAGTGGCAGATTCGAAATCCTTAAAGACAAAGGAAGTGTACTTCGTATTTTGCGGTCTGTATTTTCTGATTTTAAGCGTGATTTCGGTGATAATTCCGAGGCTGCCTTCTGAGCCGATGAATGTTTTGTTCAGGTCCCATCCTTCGGCGGAAGCCGGATAGTCTTTCGTTTCTATGATCCCGACAGGTGAGATCACTTTCAATGCCAACACGATGCTTTCTATCTTTCCGTAGTAGGTGGATTCCTGTCCGGCTCCGCGTGCCGCCACCCATCCGCCGACGGTGGAATATTCGAAGGATTGGGGAAAATGACCGCAGGTGTATCCATGGGCGTTGAGGTATTTCTCCAGTGCCGGGCCGTAAACCCCTGGTTGGACCTTTACGGTCTGGTTGGTCTCGTTTAGGTCAGAGATGTTGTCGAAATGGCGTGTCAGGTCCAGGCTGATGCCGCCGCGGGGAGTTTCCAGCCCGCGGGTGACGGAGGACCGGCCGCCCAGGGGAGTTACCGCAATCATTTCCTGATTACAAAACCGGAGGATCTGGATGATTTCTTCCTCGTTCCGTGGGTAAACCACCAGATCGGGAGGCGTTTTGATCATGCCTTGCCGCAGCAGAAGCAGCTCGGAGAAAAAATAACCCATGGCATGAGAAGCTCTGGCATAATCGCTTGTCTCCACATTTTCTTCTCCACAAAAGTCACTGAACTTCCGGATGATGGTTTCAGGCAGGGCACAGGCTGTTTCAAGTTTCACCTCCTGATCGCCAATTAAATAATGGGGCTGGAAGTCTTTATCCGTATACCCGAACTTTTCCCGAATCAGATCAATGACGCCTTTTTCGAGCTTTTCGTCGTGCTTGTCCCCCCAGACAAAAATAGAACGGTAGGTATTTTTCATGACTTCGATTTTTATTCGGGCAACCGGAAGCGTGTTTCCGCTTTCATGATCTCCGATTCCAGCGTAGCCTTGTCCCAGTGCAACAACCTCCCGGCCAGTGTAGCTACTTTTTGCAGCACTTCCCTGCCGGGATGTCCCAGGCCACCGAGGCCTGTCCGCCGGAACAAAACATCCGATAAATATAGGGCAGATTCCCGTTCGATGGCATACGCCACTTCGGCCAGAATCTCTCCGTCCTTATTGAGCACTTCGGCGAGTTCGGGATGGCTATGGGCCATATCGAATATTGTTTCTGCTTCCGTTCCAAAATTCTTGCCCAGGAAAGTTACGGTTTCCGGAGAAAATTCGGGATGGTCCTCTTTAAGATTTTCCAGAAACTGATCCATGTCGGGGATCTCGCTGCCGGCGAGAAATGCCGATTCCGAAATGGAGGGGCGAAGCGTTTTGTTGAGCTTTTTCTCAACGAGTTCCATCACCTTTTCCGCCAGCTGGCGGCTGGTGGTGTATTTCCCCCCTTCCAAAGTGATCATGCCCTCCAGCCCTTCATCGGTATTGTCATAAATTTCATATTTCCGGGAAGATTCATAGGAGTTTTCCGTTTCGTTGTCGGCCAGGGGCCGCAATCCGCCATAATAAAACAACACGTCCTCGTATTTGAGGTCGACGGCATAGTTCTCATTGACATCCTTCAAGAGATCCAGGATGCTCTTTTTGGAAACGTGGTAGTCGTCGGGATTGCCCAGAAACTCCTTGTCGGTGGTGCCGATAAGCGCATGGTTGCGCCAGGGAATAACCATGATGTGCCGATCTCCGGCTGTGACCTGAGAGACGGCATGCACCGAACTCAGCGGGCGTGTGATGATATGGATGCCTTCCGAGCGCCGGATGGTATGCTGCGTTTTTTTTCCAGCGGCGGTCTGGATGGTGCGGTCGGCCCAGGGGCCGGTGCAGTTCACCACCAGCGGTGCTTGGTAACGGCCGGTGGTCCCTGTTATCAGATCTTTGACCCTCACGCCGCGGATGCGGCCCTCCTTTAGCAGGAAATCCGTCACTTCTGCATAGTTGGAAAGGCAGGCCCCCTGGTTTTCGGCCGATTTCAGAAAAGAAAGCGTCAGCCTTTCCGGAAAGATGTTCTGGTAATCATAAAATACCAACGCTCCCGAGAGGTCCCGGGTGGGGACGATGCTTTCCATGTGGCGCGTTTCTTCGGGCGATAAAGACCGGAAATTCGGGATTTTTTTGGATGGATCGTGGGTATGGTTTTTATCAAAAGCCAGCATGTCATACATGAACAGCCCGATCCCAAGGACGATTTTTCCGGCTTTTCCCGATTTGTAAGTGGGGATCATGAACGGTACAGGATAAATGAAATTCGGCGCGATGTTGCTCAGTGTTTTCCGTTCCTTAAGGGATTCCCGAACCAGACTGATCTCCATATTTTTAAGATACCTCAGGCCTCCGTGGATCAGCTTCGAGGTTGCCGCCGAAGTGGCGGCGCCGTAATCGCCTTTTTCAAACAGCCCCACCTTCAGTCCGCGGCTGGCGGCTTCATAAGCCAGCGTAGCCCCGGTGATGCCGCCCCCCACGATGATCAGATCGAATTTTCCTTCCTTATGGGTTCCGATATATCTTTCCATAACCGACGGATCAATTTTTGTTATTACAAAGGTGGTCAATAAAGACCAGTTTTTATTTAACAAATGGTAAAAAAACCAGGAGTTCAAATAATCCATGGAATGCACTCAAGTGCCTGGCGCTTTGAAAAATGGTAATAAAGACTTAAGTGCGCTTTGGGGACTTTTCCTTATTCTTCACTGAACTGGATGGTTTTCCTGAGGCGGCTCAGAGACTGAGAAGTAATGCCCAGGTAGGAAGCGATATACTGGAGCGGCACATGCAGGAAAATGTCCGGGAATTTATCCATCATATCTTTGTAGCGCAATTCCGCACTTTTGGTGATAAAGGAATAAATGCGGTTTTGCGTCTCCACGAACATCTCTTCCATGACGCGACGGCCCACTTTCTGCCAGTTGTTGTGCTGATTGTAAAGGTCTTCCAGGTCGTCGCGGTAGATGACAAACAGCGTGCAATCGGTGATAGCCTGGATGATCTCGAAAGACGGTTTGCGTGAAACGAAGCTGGGCAGGGCGGTAACAAACGTGTGGAGTGGCGAGATGTCGCGGGTGATCTCGGTTCCTTCGTGGTTATAATACACCCTGAGATAGCCTTCCTGGGTAAAGGAGATGTACTTGGCTACCTCGCCTTCGCGGACAAAAAAATCGTTCTTTTTAAGCGTTCGGGTCTGGATCAGCGGCACTACGGCATTCCATTCCGTTTCGCTCAGCCGAACAAAGCGTGAAACAAACTTCCGTACCTCTGCATATGTCTCCAAAATCGGTTGAGAAGATTAGGTCAGGGATAACAAATATAGTGATTTTCACGGGAAAAGTAAACAAAAAATAACCCTGGCTTTTTCGCCAGCGGTGAAAATTGATTTACTTTGTAAAAAAATTAAGATTTATGATGCCCGCTGAAAGCCAGGGGCCCAAATTTTGAAACCATGATAAAAACAATAGGGTTGGTGGCCCACGATAACCGGAAACAGGATCTGATCGAATGGGTGGAATACAATTATCGAAGGCTGAAAAACAAACAACTGGTGTGTACCGGTACCACCGGTCGGCTGGTGCGTGAAGCGCTGGAGCGGAAGTTGGGACCGGAAGAGTTTCTGGAAAATATGATCATCCTGAAATCAGGTCCGCTGGGCGGCGACCAGCAGCTGGGAGCCATGATCGCCGAAGGCAAGATCGACATGCTGATCTTTCTGTGGGACCCCATGCAGCCGCAGCCGCATGATGTGGACGTGAAAGCCTTGTCGCGCATTTCGGTGATGTACAATGTGCCCACGGCCGACAACCGCTCTACCGCGGATTTTCTGATCACCTCCAGTTTATACCGCTCGGACTACAAGCCGCTGTTGAAAGATTATTCTTCCTACATTAAACGGGAGATTTAAATGAAAGATTTTAAGTATTATATCAGTATCGACGCAGAGCCCGAAGACGTTTACGCCTGCCTTACCAATCCGTTCACCATAGAATTATGGTCCGATATGCCCGCCAAAGTGGAAGCGGTACCCGGCGGTGAATTCGAGATGCTGGATGGCGGTATCGTGGGCCGGATGCTGGAGCTGGAACCCAATAAGAAAGTCGTGCAGCAATGGTATTTCGGGGATCAGGAAGCTCCCTCTATCGTCACCCTCCTCATCCATCCCGACAAGGGAAAAGTATCGGTGGAACTGCATCATACCCATATTCCTGACGAGGATTTTCAGGAGATCACGGAAGGCTGGAGGAAATATTTCCTCGGCCGGATCAAAGAGTTTCTGGAGTTGGATTAGCCACCTGTTGCCGAAAAAATATTTCCCGAACCGGCCGGTTTATTATTAATTTTGCATTCCTAACGCATAATTTGAAAAGATGATCCAACGCAAACAAACGCTCTTTCTGTTGGTGGCCCTGGTGGCTTCCCTTCTGATGTTTTTCTTCCCGCTGGCCAGTTTCATCGGGATTAAAGATTCTGTGGTCCTTTATGTACAATCCATCCACAGCCTGGTGCCCGACAGCGTCTTTCACAACAGCCTGATCTTTGTGCTGCCCATCCTTTCTGCCAACGTGTTTGTGATCGTGTTTTCACTCATCAGCATTTTCCTGTATAAGAACCGGAAACGGCAGATGCACCTCATCCGGCTGAACATCCTCGTGGAGATCCTGTTCTTCGCCATGTTTTTCTTTTATTTTGTGGGAAATCTGGAGAAACTTACGGGGGGAACGGCCAGTTACAAGACCGGCGTTTTTATGCCCATGATCGCCCTTATTTTTCTGGTGCTGGCGTATTTTGGCGTGATGCAGGATGAAAAACTGGTACGCAGCGCCGACCGGTTGCGGTAATAGGTTCAGATCTCTCTTTTCCGGTCTATTTCGAGAATTTCCAGGTCTTCCACCCGATCTTTGCGGATGCTGAAACGCATCAGTGTGATCTTGGTATGAAAACCTGAATTTCCGGCGGCTCCCGGATTCAGGTGAAGAAGGTTGTTCCTTTTGTCGAACATGGCTTTCAGGATGTGCGAATGTCCAGAAATAAAAAGCCCGGGCTGAAACTGTTGTATGAGTGTTCGGGCCTTGGGGCTGTAGTGTCCCGGATAGCCGCCAATGTGGATCATCAGCACCAGCAAATCCTCAATTTTAAAAAGCGCATATTCGGGAAAGTCCTTCCGCAGGGGTTGTCCGTCGATGTTGCCATAAACGGCGCGCAACGGTTTCATCGCTTCCAGCTTGTCAGCGACGGCATCCGTGCCGATGTCGCCCGCATGCCAGATCTCATCGCAATCGGCAAAAAAAGTCGTTGCCCTATCGGGGATGGACCCGTGGGTATCTGAAAGAAGGCCTATTTTCTTCATAAAAATTCCCCGGTGATTATTTAAAAGTATATCCAATCCCGATCATCAGCAGTTGTTTGAACTGTAACCGGGGCGCTTTGTGGCCCTGGCTGTCGGCAATGAGCACCTTGTCGTTGTAAAGCATCTGGGTGGCGATGTCCACATTCAGCCAGCTGTTGACTTTCATGCCCAGCAGCACCTGCCAGTCCACATCGATATTCTGCGGATGGTCGAGGTAATCGGAGAACAGCGACAGCTTGCTGTCAAGGTTGACATTTTTTGCGATATCATAATTTAAGGTGGCATACAACCGGGCTCCAAAAGCAAAAAAGGCTTTGCTTGCATGTTTGATGATGTTTCCGGCGGTATCCGTCACCGCAGGTTTTAAACCGAAAGACCCTTCGTCGGCCAGCCGCTGGTTGTTCACATAGATCAGCCGCGGAGTCACCGGCGAAAAGTTGATCTCCAGGAATTTATTGGGTTTATACTGGATACCGGGGCCCAGGTCGATGGTGACCGGCGCCAGGAAACCGGAGATGGAGGTGCTGGAGTCCACGGCGTAGTTGTATCCCCGGTCAAACTGCGTTTGAAGGCTCCCCAGCAGGGTGAACATCCATTGCGGTTTCCAGTGGATCTTATAGGTCGAATAGATCTGGATCTGGTCATCGGTTTTCATCGGATTGGAGTTCCCGATCAGGGAATATCCCAGGGCCAGGTTAAAAGAATTGGTCCAGGATTTTTTTCCTTTGTGATAGTCGGCATTCATCACATATTTTCCGATGAAGCCGTAGGCATTTTCTCCGCCGGCAGCCCAGTTGGAGAAATAATTCTCGTTGAAATTCAGGCTGGCTTTTCCTTTGAGGTTCCAGTGCCTGGTGGTGTCAGTCTTGGTTTGGCATTGCAGTCCCCATGCCGTAAAGAGCAAAGCGAGGAGGAGTATGGTCTTTTTCATAACCGGATGATTTCGTGTTTGAAAATTCGTTATTCAAAAATAAGCAAATTATTATGGACATCGCCTATCGCGAAAGCAGCAAAAAAACCCTATTTTTACTAAAAAATAAATTATGGAACTGCTTTACGCGATCATCGGCCTTCTCCTGGGGATCTTTCTGGCTTTCTTATATTTTAAACAAAGGGAAAAAGCATTTTCTGCCCGGCTTCAGTCCGAGCGTGAAAAAGATGCCTTGGGCACCATGGAAAAAGCCGCCGCCTACGAAAGCCAGATCGCTGTGCTCAACGAACGGATACAGAACTCCGTCCTGGAAAAAGAAAATTTAGAGAAAAAATGGACGGCTTCGGAAACCGAAAATCAACGGCTCCAAAATCAAAACGCAACGTTGCAGACGGAAGCCCGGCATCTGGAAGAGAAACTGGCAGAAGGGAAAAAGGAACTGGAGCAATTACAGGAGCGCTTTAAAACGGAATTTCAGAACCTCGCCAACGCCATCCTGAAGCAAAACACCAAAGAATTTACCGAATCCTCGCAGAAGCAGATGAGCGATATCCTCAATCCGTTGAAGGAGAAAATTGTCGACTTCGAGCGGAAAGTGGAGGAGACCTATCAAAAGGGAAAGATCGATCAAACGGTGCTGAAGGAAGAGTTGAAGCGTTTGCAGGAGTTGAACAAACAATTGGGAGAAGAAGCCGGTAACCTGACCAAGGCCTTGAAATCCGACAGCAAGAAGCAGGGAAACTGGGGTGAAGTGGTGCTGGAACGCATCCTGGAACGCTCCGGCCTCATCAAGGATGAACAGTATTTTTTGCAATATACCGCCGAAGGTGAAAACGGCAAGGTGTACCGTCCCGATGTGGTAATCAAGCTGCCGGAGGACAAACACCTGGTCATCGACTCCAAGGTATCCCTGACGGCATTTCAGGAATACATCGCCGCCGAGGAGGACAATAAAAAAGAGGCTGCTCTGAAACAGCACATCCTTTCCATTAAAAATCATATCAAAGAGCTGAAAGATAAAAACTATGATCAGTTGAAAGGGCTGAATACCCCCGATTTCGTGCTGATGTTCCTGCCGGTGGAACCGGCCTTTGCCGTAGCTGTGCAGACTGAACTCGACTTATTCAATGACGCCTTTGAAAAAGGGATCATTATCGTCAGTCCGACCACTTTGCTGGCTACCCTTCGTACGGTGGCTTCCATCTGGCGCCATGAGCGCCAAACCCAGAACGCGCTGGAGATCGCCAGTCAGGGCGCCAGCCTGTATGATAAATTCGTGGGCTTTATGGAGGACCTCGAAAAGATCGGCAACAACCTGAACAAAGCCCAGGAATCCTATAACGAAGCCCAGAAAAAACTGGCTTCCGGACGTGGCAATCTTGTGCGTCAGGTTGAAAAATTAAAACAACTGGGCATCAAGACTTCCAAAAGCATCGATCCAAAATATCTTGACAATTAGTTATGCGGGACCAGGAAAAAGAGACACAGGAAATGGTTTACGGCATCCATCCGTTGATGGAAGCCATTCGTTCGGGAAAAGAAGTGGAGAAGGTTTTTCTTCAGAAAGGGGCGGGGAGTGCAGCGTTGAAAGAACTGCTTGCCTTACTGAAAGAAAGAGATGTCCCCATTCAGCAGGTTCCGCCGGAAAAGCTGAAC
>JBJKPL010000040.1:0-6615 GCA_046706345.1 Candidatus Sulfidibacterium sp. | reverse complement strand
TCGAAGCCATTCATGAAAATACCTGGATCGTATACGAACTTTCGGCTCATCAGCTGGAGCATGTCCGACACGCACCGCATATTGCCGTCTTACTGAACATCTATCCTGAACACTTAGACTATTTTCCCGATTTCAATACGTATCGATCTGCAAAACTGAATATTCTGAGATATCAACAACCCGATGATATTTCGATTTCGGGAATCCCGATGAATACCGGAAGAGCCTGTTACACCATGAAGGCCCCGGAACAGGAGATCGGGGAGTTGCTGGGCTCCGGACTCACGGGGAAGGAATTGCTGGAGATGGCGCATCTGAAAGGCAATCATAACCTCTCGAACCTGCTGTTGGCCCTGCGCGTCGTCCAGGCGGCTGGCGTCCCTGCGCGCGATAGTTTCCGGCACCTGTTCACGTTTACACCTTTGCCGCACCGGCTGGAATATATCGGGATCTTTGGCGGCATTGAATTTTACAACGACAGCATTTCCACCGTTCCGCAGTCCACCATGGCAGCGGTAGCCAGTTTGGAAGGGCTGGATGCCCTTATTTTAGGCGGTTACGACCGCGGACTGGATTATTCGGAACTGGCCAATTTCCTGAGTTTGGGGAGCATCCGTTATTTATTTTTTATCGGAAAGGCAGGGAACCGGATCCTGGAATTGATTCAGAAGGCACCTCACGGGAAAAAACTGTTTGCCATAGAGCGCCTGGAAGAAGTGTTTTCCATTCTGTCCAAAACCCCCGGGATCAAAAAATGCCTGTTATCTCCGGCGGCAGCCAGCTACGATCAGTTTACGAATTTTGAACACCGGGGGGCGCATTTCCGGTCCCTGGCAGAGGGTTTTTCAAAACCTGAAGCATAAAAAAACGGGGCGCAGGCCCCGTTTCGTCTTTATTCTTCTTTTTTCTCTTTGACAGTCTTGGTTTCCTTAGCCGCCGTTTTCTTCTTTACCGTGGTTTTGGCAGTTGTTTTCGCAGCAGCTGTTTTCTTTACCGGTGCTTCTTCCGGCTCCGCAGTTTTTTTGGCGGAGGCTTTGGGAGCAGCAGCCGGTTTTGCAACTTCAGCTTTCTTTTCAGCCGGTTTCTTCACAGCAGCCTGAGCAACGACCTCCTTATTCACCGGAGTTTCCGTTTTCGAAGTAGCTTCTTTTTTTGCCGTTTTTTCGGCAGCTTCAGCCTTTAAAACAATCTTCTCCTTTTGGTGGATGCGATTCGGTTTTCTCTTGTGTTTCGGTCTGCGAACGCCGAAGGAACCAGATATGATTTTGCCTCTCCGGGTTTTTTTGTCGCCTTTTCCCATAGTTTTTATTTTTAAAGGTGAATAATTTCCCCCAAAGTTAATAAAAAATAACCATTTCCAAAATCAGGAGGTTTTATTCTTTCGCTGATAGAAATCCCGCTCAAAAACCTCCGACCGGGTTACCGTCCGGCGGGTCCATTCCAACAGGATCTCCTGTTTTTCCGCTTCCGATAGCTGCCAGGGAATATCCGATTTTCTGAGTTTTTCCGTCAGCGTAAATAAAGTCAGTGCCGCTGAGACGGAGATATTGTAACTCTCGGTAAACCCGTACATCGGGATCCAAAGATATTGATCGGCGTGTTCTATGGCCGTTGGTGTAAGGCCTTTCAGCTCGGTCCCGAAAACCAGGGCCATTTTATGGTCCAGCGGTATTTCGTCCAGTGTTTTGCCGCGGGCATGCGGCGTTGCCGCCACGATCTGATAGCCCTGAGATCGCAGGGCTTCATATGCCGTTAAGGTATTCTCCTGTCTCTCGTTGTAACGGATCAGGTTCAGCCATTTGGAAGACCCCATGGCCACCTGGGGATTCACATGGTACCGGTTCTTGTTCTCGATGATGTGGACGTCCTGGATCCCCGTCAGGTCAGCGCTGCGAAGCACAGCGCTGGCATTGTGGGGCTGATAGATGTCTTCCAGGACCACCGTAAGGTGCCGGGTCCGGAATTGAATTACTTTTTCGAACAACTGTCTCCGGTTTTCCGTAAGGAAACCCGATAAAAACTCATAGAATTCCTGATCAAATCCGGTATTCATAAAAACACATCCTTTGATTTACAGGTCTTTCGGCGGATACATCGCATTCCACCACTCGGGTTGATCTTTCAGATATTTGGCAAACCAGGCGAAAATAGTCTTTTGCCAAAGAATTCTCTTTCTGTAATCAACAATGTGGTGATCTTGCCCTTTCACCCGCACAAATTCAACCGGTCTTCCCAAAATTTTCAAAGCCGTATACATCTGAATGCTTTCCCCGGGAGGAACGTTGGTATCGGCTGTTCCCTGAATGAGAAGCAGCGGCGTGTGTACCTTCTCGGCATTGAATAACGGACTCTGATCCACGTACAGTTTCTTGTTATTCCAGGGGAAGCTGTTGGCGGATGCCACGGAACTGTAAGAATATCCCCAGTATCCCTGTCCCCAGTAAGAGCCGATAAAACTGATGCCGGCATGATCGATGGCTGTTTTAAAGATATCAGTTTGTGTTTGCAGCCAGAGCGTCATATAACCACCATAGGAAGCGCCGATACAACCCACATTATCGGCTTCTGCGTTCGGGTGGGCCTGAAGGAATTTTTTCGTTCCTTCGATGATATCCTGTGCATTTTCCTTACCCCAGCCGTTGACATGTAAAGCCGAGAATTTCTGGCCGAATCCAGTAGCCCCGCTGGGTTGCAGCGTATACACCATGTAACCCATGGCTGCAAAAAGGTTTAGCGGATACCGGCCACCGAAATCACGCGTGGTCGGCACGGTGCCGCCATAGTAGTAAACGATGAGCGGATATTTTTTGTTGGGATCAAAGTTGGGAGGATAATACACGCGTCCTTCGATCGTCCAGCCTTCCTTATCCTTGAAATTCCAGTTCTCGGTTTTACCGAACCGGATGTTCTTAAAAAATGACTTCTCAGGATTAGAAACCTCTGCATCTTTGTTGTCTTTAAGATTGTAAACCCAGCCGGTGGCGGGCGCAGAAATACTGGTTCCTGAGTAGCTCATTTCAGGGCTTTTGGCCGCAAAACTCATTTGGTTGATCACATCCACATGGGTATCCAGTTTCCTGAATTTCCCGGTTTCGGGATTCAGGGTCCAGACATCCTGATAAGAGCGGTCCGATACCAGAAAATAGATCTGCTTGTCATAAGCATTCCAGTAGGATTCCAGCAAGGCAGGTTTAAAATCCCGTGTCAACGGCGTGATTTTATGATCGCTCAAATGAAACAGGTAAGCCTGTAGATCAAAATCATTGGGAATTTTACCCTTTTTAAGCACATTTCCGGCACCCTGGAACATCGACGGGCTTCCGGTTACCAGAAGTGTCTTTCCATCGGGAGAATAGACCGCACGGCCTCCAAAACTGGCATACCACAGGGTATCTGCCTTCAGGGTGTTCAGATCCATTTGCATCATGACCTGTTTGGTATAGGGACGCACGGTATAATCGGGAAAACTCTGGGAGATGAGGATGTGCTGATCATCCGGCGAGATATCCTGCAGCGAATTGGTGAGATAGCCGTAGGTGAGCGGCGTCACCGAAAGGTCGCTCATCTTCAGCAGGAACAGCTGGGTCCGGTTGCGGTACCAGGGCCAGCGGTCTTCCATGCCGCGGACCATGTACACTCCGGTTTTATTTTTCTCAAATTTTTCTTCTGTTGAAAAGATCAGGAAACGGCCGAAATGGTCCCACTGATAACCCGAAAAACGCTCCAGATCAGGCAGCAATACTTTTTCCTGATGATCGTCCAGGTTGTAACACATCAACGCTTCCGAAACGCCGTCTTTGGCTACAAAGGAGATTTTATGCGAATCGGGCACCCAGGCCACCTGGCGACGGTCGCTGTGTAGCGAACTGAACAGGATCTTTTCGTCTGAAAGCCTTTTTACTTCAAACCAGCGGACGGTTTTCCCATCCGGAGGATACGTTTCGGAAAAATTCAGCAACACCAGGCTGCCATCATCAGAGAGTTGCGTGTTGGTAAGCATTTTCCCGAGTAAAATATGTTTTAGGTCCAGAAACTGTTCCGGTGACGTGGAAAGGTTGACCGCCTGATCGGTATATTTTTTATCGTAACTTACCGTGGCACTGACTGCCCATGGGGTCTTGTCTTTTTTCTGAAACAGACTCTTGATAACGATCAGGTACTTGCCTGGATCCAGTTTCAACGAAACATCTTTTGTGGTTTCTTTTCCGGAGGCTCCAAAGTACGAAAGCTTCAGATTACCATCCACAAACAATTCAAAATCCTGGGCCGATTTCACCGTGATCCTGACAGGCACATAACGGTTGGCCTGAAGATAAAATGCCTGCCATTTCAGAGCCAGGTTACCGGAAACAGTCACCGGCGCATTTCCGTTCTGGTCTTCCCAGACCACTTTCTTTCCGTCCGAAACCAGAAATTCGGCTCCGGTTTTCACACAGGTCACCTTTTTTTGCTGAAATTTCAACAGATCCGCCGGAAGGAAGGCTTTCCCCATCATATTATTTTTCTGATGAAAGGCCGGCATTTGGACAGCCACAGGTCCGGCCGAAAGCCAGTGGGATACCGTTAGCATGGTTTGCGTCGAATCCTGCGCATGCAGGGAAGAGAAAATGCCCGTAAAGAGCATGATCAACAAGGTAAACAAAAAATATTTCTTCATGATTTTAATGATTTATACTGGTGTCCAGATCTTTTCGTTTGTCCGGGATTTTGAAGGGCGGGGGTAGGGATGGAAAGTCCTGATCACTTTGATCCAGGGCGTTTCCACGAGGATTCAGGATTTTCTGGTTGATATCCTGGAGCATCATCTGTTGGATCTTGGTCCGCACATAATTGGCTGGGATCTCGAAAATTGTTTCATTGATGTTCACTTTCCGCAAGCTTTTGACAACAGACACCTGTTTTTCTCCATCCGGAAGGAAACGAATTTTTTTCATGACCAGGCCGTGGTATAACAGGTCGTCATAATTTTTCGAACGGGTTTGATATGCCTTGCCTGAAACCGGATCGATGGCGCGCATCAACTTGATCATGGCCGGCAGGTTCAGCTGTTCGTAAGGATTGACTGCCTGCGTGATCCAAAGTTCCTCCACCATCACCGAATCTACATTCACCTGATACATCCGGGTGGGATATCCCAGGATGGTGGCAGTTTGGTTGGTTGGGATGATGGAAACATTCGGTAGCACGGCCGGGATGGTATCAAATAAGGCCCGAGCTCTTTTTTTCCTGGCCACGGCATACAGCTTCCGCAAGGTATCCTGTTTGTCTGCCGGAGCATGCTGGATCAGTTCCCGCATTTGTTCGTCCGCCATCTCGAAGATTTGCTGCCGGAGTTCGGCAGCATTTCCCTGCCAGTAGGCCTGATGCTGGGCAAAAATCAGGGTGATTTCCTGATCCGCCAGATTGAAAATACTGATGTTACTGGGTGTTTCAAACCGCATTAAACTGTCTTCGATAAATACGGTCTGGTAGGTTTTATTTCCGAAATTATCACGAGTCTCCCGGGTGATTACCCACCCCGCATGTGCTTGAAATGGAAGGGCCAACAGGATAATAAACAGCAGGGTAAGAGATGCTTTTTGCATAATCGATTGTTAAATAAGTTATTATTGAAATAACCTCAAGGCTTTTTATGAACCAAACAAAGTTAAAAAAATAGAATCAGCCATCTGATTATTACGAATAAAAATATATTTTTGCACTCTAAAAATCCAAGCTATGTCCAGTAAAAAAGAGAAAAAGGCACCACAGCAGTTTGAGAATATTGAGGAATCTCTCACCAAAGCGGAAGAGTTTATTGTCAATAATCAAAAAGTCCTCACGACCATTGTCGCCATTTTGGTGGTGTTGATTCTGGGTTTCTTCGGTGTGAACCGGTATTATCTGCAGCCCAAGAACCAGGAAGCCCAGGAACAGATTTACCCCGCTCAACATTATTTTCAGGTCGACTCGCTCAATAAAGCCCTTTACGGGGATGGCAACAGCCTTGGATTTGTTGACATTGCAAAAAATTACAGCATTACCAAAGCCGGTAAACTGGCACGTTATTATGCCGGGATCTGCTTCCTGAAAAAAGGAGACTTCAACCAGGCCATTCAGTATCTCTCCAAGTTCAGCACCGATGACATGCTCATCGGGCCAATGGCAAAAGGGGCCCTGGGGGATGCCTATCTTTCTCTGGGAAACAAAAACAAAGCCGTTTCCTTATATATGGAGGCCGCCAACCTGAGCAGCAATGATTTCACCACGCCGATGTTCCTTTTAAAAGCCGGTGAAGTCTATGAAGATATGGGTAATTATGATGACGCCATTACCGCTTTTACCAAGATCAAGACCGATTATTACAAAAGCCAGGAAGCCCGCGATATTGAAAAATTCATTGCCCGGGCCCAGACTTTAAAAGAAAATAAATAAGAAGACCGAGTTCTCAGGAAAACCTGGCAGCGTACTGCCAGGTTTTTTTATTTCATGCAGGTAATGAGGCCGATTTTAGTTAATTTAGAGGATTCGATAAAGAAAGTATATGTTGAACAAGCAAGACTTCAGGATCATTTTCATGGGAACGCCCGAATTTGCCGTTCCGTCATTACAGGCGCTTTTGGATGCCGGCTATAC
>JBJKPL010000039.1:0-11075 GCA_046706345.1 Candidatus Sulfidibacterium sp. | reverse complement strand
GCAGCAGCACGAAGAGCCTGATCTCATAGGGTTTACAGGGGTACTGCTGAGTGCCGATAGCCTGAAGCCCATTCCGGATGCCGAGGTCTACAGCCGGGAAAATTTCATGGGCACTTTCACCGATGCTCACGGACGATTTACCATTGCGGTGGTGTTGGGTGACACGCTGTTGTTTTCTTCCCTGGGTTATGCCGACAAGATGGTAAAGGTCACCGACAGTCTTTTGGCGATGAAACCGCCGGTACCCTTTGTGATGCATATGGATACCGTTTTGATCAACGAAGTGGTGATCCATGCTTTCTGGGATTACCGGACCATGAAACAGATGATCATCGACATGAAGCCCCAGACACATCCTTTTGATGTCTCCCGGGAACTGGAAATGAATCCCTGGCTATACAAGAAGCCGAATTCGGGGGTGACTATGGAGGGGCCCGTTCAGTTCCTGTATGATCTGTTTAATGCCAACGCAGTGTTGCAGCGACAGCTGATCCGCAACCGGAGACAATACAACCGAAATATGATCAAGCTGGGCCGGATACAGGATACCATTCCCACTATCCCTGACTATATGCGAGAGAAGCCACACTGATACGGATGCCGGAGATTTCCAGCAGCGTCTCGGCGCAGGCTTCCAGTGTCGCCCCGGTGGTGATGACGTCATCCACGAGGATAATGTGCTTGTCTTTCAGCGTTTCGGCCTCCCGGAGGCCGAAAATATCTTTCACATTTTCCCAGCGTTCGTAGCGCGATTTTCGGGTCTGTGTGGCCGTGTGTACTTTCCGGAACAGAAGGTCTGCTTTCAGATCGGCTTTCATGGCCGTTTCCATTCCCGAGGCGATGACCTCGCTCTGGTTGTAACCGCGTTTTTTTTGTTTGGCCGGATGCAACGGCACCGGGATCAGAAGATCGGCGTCACGGAAAAACGGGCTTTCCGACAACTGCCGTCCCAGCAGCTTGCCGAGAGTAATGCCAATTTCTTTTTTGCCTTTGTATTTCAACCGATGTACCAGTCGCTGCGTCATCCCACCCTTGTTGAAAAACAAAAAAGAGGTAGCGGAATACAACGGCAGGATACCTCCGAAGATCTCACGGACCGGATTTTCTTTATGGAGATGGAAATTGGTGCGGGGAAGGTGATACAAACACCGGGTGCAAAGAAACGCTTCCTGCGAATTCAACGCTTTTCCGCAGTTCTGGCACCTGCCCGGAAACAACAATCCCACCAGGTCGTTCCACCAAAGTAGATTTTGTTCGTACACGGGTTCGATTCAAAAGATCTATCAGAAAACCAAATTTTTGGTGTTCATTCCCAGATAACGGTCCACGGCAAAGAAGGTAGAAAATCCGGATACGGCCATCCCGATAAGGATGATGAACAGATACAGACCGGCAATCAGGCTATCGCTTTCGATCAGGGCAAGTTCCGGAATGTTTTCACGGGCCAGCGCCATCACCCCGGTGAGCAAAAGCAAGGACATCACCGCGCTGATCACCCCGTACAAGATCCCTTTCCACACGAAAGGCCTGCGTATAAAACTTTCCGTCGCTCCTACCAGCTGCATGCTTTTAATAATAAACCGCTTGGAATAGATCGACAACCGGATGGTGTTGTTGATCAGGGTAATGGAGATGAGCAACAGCAACACACTGAGCCCCAACAGGATCAATCCGATCTTATTCAGGTTTTTATTGATGACTTCCACCAGGGATTTCTGATAGTACACTTCCTTTACGGAAGGATTTTTCAGCACCTGCTCTTTGATTTGGTTGATGCTGTCGTTGTTGGCCCAGGCAGCCCGGAACCTTACATCGATAGACGGCAGCAACGGGTTATCCTGGTTTCCCCAGAAGTCAACAAAATCCGGGCCCAGCGCCTGTTTCAGTCGCTGAACCGCTTCCTTCCTGGTGACGTATTCCGTGGATTTTACATAGGCTTTCGTATCCAGATTTTTCTGAAGATGAATGATGTCGGCCTCCTTCACGCCCGGTTTCATGATGATCTCGAAACCGATATTTTCTTTGATATAGTCCGATAAAGTGTGGGCATGGATGACCAGCAGGCCCAGGAAGCCCAGGGTAAAAAGTACCAGGGTAATGCTGATGGCCGAGGTCATATACGCCGTGTTGACACGCCGTTTGTTGTACTTCTCTTCTTTTGTCTGCATACGGAAGGCTAAATTAGCAATTATTTTTCATGGCCCTCATCAAAAATTCCCAGGAATTAAACATTCCTGTACTTTATGGCGTTAAATTTCGTTAAACCAAAAACAACTTCATTTTTTTTGAAGAAAAGCACATTATTTTTAAATATTTTTGTACCGATCGCACAAGTAACATTTTTAAAGGAAAAAGGAATGACAAAACGAAATTTTCTGCAACTACCCGGAGTGGCTCTGGTCCTGTTCATGGCTTTTCTGATCATGGGCGGATTGTCCTCGTGTACCAGTGCCAAAAAACTGGCCAGGGAAAAAGCAGCAGCCCAGTACGCTGCCAATGTGGAACAGTCAAAGAAGGATCTGACGGCCATGCTTAACGGGACCAGTACCCTGACCCTGGACGAACAGCTCAAAAGACTGGAGGAAATCAAATCCTATAACATCGATGATCCTCAGGTAAAAGACTTAATTGCAAAAGTCAGTGACAAACTGCAAAACGAAAAAGACCAGGCCGAAAGGATGGCCGAAGAAAAACGGCTGCAGGAACAGGAAGCGGCCAAGAAGCAGGCGGAAGCTGCCAAATTCACTGCGCTCAACAACACCTTCCAGAAAATAGCGGAAGCCCCGTCTTACGACGTTGCCGATCAGGAAATTGCCCAGGCACTTACGCTCTTTTCAACCTCTGAAACCCCGGTGTTGATCATCATCAGCCAAAACCAGGGATTTAATGATTACGACCGGCCGACCACCATTTCCAGGTTTTTGAACTACCTGAAAGATATGAAGGCTTATCATTATCAAGTATCCTCGGTCAAACGGGATGCTACCGGAAAAATAACTGAGTTAGAACTGATTAATAAATAAGAAAATGAAGAAAGCTGCCTTTATCCTTCTGTTTGTATTAAGTTTTGTGATGGTGGTTCCGGCTTCGGCACAGGATAACCTGAGCCCGGCACGGAAACAGGCCATCGACAGCCTGGCACTGGAAAAAGTCCACGATCTCAGCAGATATATCACCATCATTGGAAGCAAAACCACACCCTGGAGCGAAGCCAACCGCGTGATCGACCGCGCCGAAGAGTTGTTCATGCCCGGTTCCCAGATGGGAGTTTCTTCTTTGCTGCATCCGCAGATCAAATACTATACGGTCCGGAAATATTTTGAAAGGCTGATGCGCCTCAACTACAACAAAGTGGAAATCGAATGGTATAAAATCAATTATGTCAGCGATTTGCAACGTCAGCCCGACGGCACTTATGTGGGGGTGATCACCATCTTTCAGAAATTTAAGGGATACGACAAAGAAGGCCGTTTGCTTTATGAGGATACGACCAAAAAGGACATTACCGTTTACGTAAAAAGAAAGCAGACGCAGATCCAGGGACAAATGATCGGGTTCTGGGATGTTCTGCTGGGCGATGTCCGGGTCAAGGAGACATCCAAATAAACGCTTAAGAACTTTTGAAAAGCGGCCCGCATGGGCCGCTTTTTTTGTGCCAGGACTGAGAAAATAGGGCTTAAAAGACCCTGGTTTTGGTCTTTTTTTCTGAATTTATTTCCGACCTTTTTTCCTTTTTGATTTATTCTATTTTTGCCTTTTCCAATCGACAATCCATAAAGATCACAGTCATGTCTATGCGTTATATCATATTGTGCCTCCTGTTCCTGAGTCTCTCACCCCTGGCCCAGGCGCAGAAAAAATTCCTGTTTGATGCCACCAAAGCCGAAACGGCTGCCAATGCCGACTGGGTGATCGACGCAGATCAGCACAACCTGGGATTCAGCGGGGGCACCGCGGTGGCAGGGACCGGCAGCGAATCCAATCCCCAGCAATTTCCCACGCCGGACCAGTCTACCGTGACCGCATCGACGCCGGAAACTTACTGGGAAGGGGCCCTCTCGGCCTGGGGCATCGACCTGGTGAAAAAGGGTTATGAAGTAGAGACCCTGCCCTACGACGGAAAGATCACCTACGGGGATGCCAGCAATCCACAAGATCTGAGCCATTACGCTGTTTTTGTCGTGGATGAACCCAACCTTGCCTTTTCGCCTGACGAGAAAACAGCCATTTTGAACTTTGTAAAAAACGGCGGCGGCCTGTGCATGATCTCCGATCACAACAATTCCGACCGGAACAACAGCGGTATGGATTCTCCACATGTGTGGAACGATCTAATGCAAAACAATTCCGTTCAGGCCGATCCTTTTGGTATTTCTTTCGACTACAATTATTCCAATTACAGTTCCAGCAACATCCCCAACCTTCCGGGAGATCCGATCCTGCACGGCGACATGGGCGATGTGACCCAGGTAGCCTATTTCGGGGCCACCACCATGACCTTGCACCCGGGCGACAACAGCTCTGTCAAAGGCCTTGTTTACACTACAGGATCCGCTTTCGGGAACGACAATGTCCTGGTGGCCTGTTCAACTTTTGGTAAGGGAACGGTTTTTGCCATGAGCGACAGCTCCCCGGCCGACGACGGTACCGGCGATCCGGGCGACAAGAACCTTTACAACGGATGGACTCAGGATGCCAATGGCAACCACGAACGGCTGATCATGAATGCCTGTTTCTGGCTTGCCAAGGGAACGGCCACAGCCACCACCCTAATTCCGGCTCCCGGAAACCTGCCGGTGTATTTTACCCATTCCAAGGAAACCGGATATTTTCATACCGGCAAGTTAACGGCCGGTTCCGTTTACCGCCTGGTGCTCTTTAATATGCAGGGTCAAATGGTTTGTAGCATCAATCATGTTCAAAGCGATCATCAATACCGGCTGCCCCGGCTCTCCAAAGGCATTTATGTCTATCAGCTGAAACACAAGGACCAATCGCTGCAAACCGGAAAAATTTCCTTTTAGGACTCCGATCATTTTTTCTCTTCCGTCATTCTTTGCAATTCACATTCCTGTAAGGACTGTCTTTGTTTTTTCTTGATTTTTTCCCTGAAAAAATAAAACAAATTCCGTTTAACTTGTTGTTTTTAAAGCTTTCTGTTGGAATGAAAGAAAATTATTCCTATATTAGCGTCGCTGCTTCCCAAAAAGCGCGTTAATCAAACCTGAAAATGAACATTAACCTAAACCTAATTTCAGAAAGAGCAGGCGATCTGTTCGGTTTTCCGTATGCTTTCCTTCGTGGTGGATTCCAGAATTTAAAGAAAGCCCGGATTTCCCCGTCGCAAACGGAGATATGCCAAGGCTAGGGTTTGAAAAATCATAAACTATTTCTTTGGCTTTTACATCGCAACGAGCAAAGAAAGATCACCCCGGAGCTTTTCCGGGGTTTTTTCTGTTATGTAATCTCCTGATGCAGGGAACGCTGCATCCGAAAGGCCGGGAACATGCATATTCAATCGTTTTCGAACTTCTTTTTACCCGTTATTAATTGATGAAAATTGCATTTGTTTGAAGAATTTAAATATAATTTTGCTGCGATAAAATGTATTGCAAAACAGCAAACCGATGATGTTTATTAACAAAATAATTGCCAACACGTTACCCTTCATGCCCAAGGGGCTGGTCTGGGTTTTTTCAAAAAGATATATCGCAGGAAAAAAGATTGAGGATGCCATCAGTGTAGCCAAAGAGCTGAATGCGGAAGGCTGCATGGTGACCATTGACCTGCTGGGAGAATTCATCACCCGGCTGGAAGAAGCCGACCAAAACAGAGATGAGTACCTTGAAATTATAGACACGATTCAGAAACACAACATCGACGGGAACTATTCGTTAAAGCCCAGCATGTTCGGATTGCTGCTGGACGAAGAGGCCTGTTATCAAAACATCCGGGCCATTGTGGCCAAAGCCGCCGGGTACAACAATTTTGTGCGCATCGACATGGAAGATTCCCAGTGTGTGGATCGGGAGATCGTCCTTTTCAGAAGGCTCAAGAAAGAATTTCCGAAAAATGTGGGACTGGTGATCCAGGCCTATCTGCGACGTACGAAAAACGACATTGGAAATATGCTGGACCTGCATACCGATGAAGCACAACTGAACTTCAGACTCTGTAAAGGGATCTATGTGGAACCCGAAAAGATCGCTTTTAAAAAATACGAAGAGATCAACCAGCATTACCTTGAAGACCTGGAATACATTTTCCAAAAGGGTTTGTATCCCGGCATCGCAACCCATGATAATCCCCTGGTGGAAGGAGCCTATCAGTTGATTGAAAAATACAACATTCCCAAAGAAAAGTATGAATTTCAGATGTTGTACGGGGTGGCCCCGGCACTGAGGAAAAGTATCGTGGAGAAAGGACACCGCATGCGGGTCTATGTTCCTTTCGGCGAAAAGTGGTTTCCTTATTCCACCCGCCGGTTAAAAGAAAATCCGAAAATGGCTTCCGACATCATTAAAGCGCTTTTTATCCGCAGGTAATGCTCTTTCGGACCAAAACCCGAAATTATTGCCCGTAAAAACCTCGTACTTTCCAGATTTTAAGAATTTTTGGGAAGCCTCCCTGGGGTTAAGATGCTCCGCTTTAATCGGGGATGCATTTTTTTCTTTACCTTTGCACAGCTAAAATCTGAAAATTTAGTTTCCATGGTTAAGAAAAAGGTGCTGTTTGTTGCCCAAGAGATTATGCCCTATTTGCCTGAATCTCATATGAGTAAAATAGGTCGTTATCTCCCTCAGAAAATCCAGGAATCAGGAAAAGAAATCAGGGTTTTTATGCCAAGATTCGGCTTGGTCAACGAACGCCGCAACCAGCTTCATGAGGTGATCCGCCTTTCGGGAATGAATTTGATTATCGAGGACATCGACCATCCGCTGATCATCAAAGTCGCTTCCATTCAGCAGGCCCGGATGCAGGTTTATTTCATTGAAAACGAAGATTATTTTCATCGGAAATTTATTTTCAGAGACAAAGCCGGCGTCTTTTTTAAAGACAACGACGAACGAACCATCTTCTTCTCCAAAGGTGTGCTGGAAACGGTCAAGAAACTGGGATGGGCCCCCGACATCATTCATTGTCACGGGTGGTTCTCGGGATTGCTGCCCTTATTCCTGAAAACGGCCTATAAAAACAACCCGCTTTTCAGTGATGTGAAACTGGTCCTCTCGCTTTATAATGATGGTTTTGAGGACTCCTTTTCCAAAGACTTCGCCAACAAGATCAAAACCAGTGGAATTCCCGAAGAGGTCCTGCAGTACTACGAAGGTGGAAACTACGTTTCTTTCATGAAAAGTGCCATGAATTTTGCAGACGCGATCATCGTCGGAGCTGAAAAAATCAACGAAGAACTGCTCGATTATGCAAAGAAAAGTGGCAAACCCTTACTAGATTATCAGGGAGGTGAGAATTATTTTGAAGCGTTTAACCAGTTTTATGATCAAATTATTGAAGACAATTAACCTCGGGCGGCCTCGGCGCAGTGCCGCCATTTTCGGATCAGCATTTTGGATCGTTTTTTTGGGATTGGCCTTGCTGACCTCCTGTACCAAAAAACCAGGGTTGGTGGGAAACAAGCTGCTTCCCGACAGTACCCTGAATGTGTTTTTTACTGATACGGCAGCCATCCGGACGTATTCCCTGCCCGTGGATACCACCATCACCAGTCATCAAAGCGTGGCTTACTTCGGAAGTACCAAAGACCCCGTTTTCGGGATCACCAATGCCGGTTTTTATTCCCAATTCATCCAACTGATCACTTACAGCCGCTTTGGTTCCAACCCCAAACCCGACTCGCTGGTCCTGCAGCTGGCATTGGATACGGTATATGGTGATACCACCCAGCCGCTTACCCTGCATGTTTATGAAATCCAGGGAGACCTCTATAACGACAGCACCTACTATGCCCACAGCAGTACTTCGGTTGATCCCACCGATTATGCCAATTATTCCTTCTATCCCCATACCCGGGATTCCATTATTCTGGGACCCGGCGATACGTTGAGAAATGTTTTGAGGATCAATTTGTCGAAAATTTCCAATGCTTTGGCAGAAAAGCTGATGCAGTCAGACACCACCATTCTGGACAGCAATAACCTGTTCAGACAATATTTCAAAGGCCTTTACATTACCACGACGCCCGTTACCAGCGGGGGTGCGCTGCAAGCCTTTTACCCGGTGAACTCCAACAGCATCATGACGCTTTATTATCATAATGACAGCACGGATTCGTTGCAGTTCCATTACGCCATCACGGATTCTTGTGCCCAGTTTAACCATTACCAGCACGATTTCACCGCCGGCAGCCCTGCCTTTACCCAACAAGTGGTGCAAAAGGACACCGCACTGGGACAACAGCAGTTTTATGTTCAGGGCCTGGGGGGTGTGGAAACCATGATCAAATTCCCGAACATCAAGAATTTTGCCCGGATGGGAGGCGACATCAGCATTAACGAAGCCAAGCTGGTGCTTCCGGGAGCCGAGGCAAAGCCTTACTTTGGATCGCCCGCCTCGCTGTCGCTGATCCAGGTGGTTACCGATTCTACCTATAGTGTTCTGAGCGACCAGTTGATCGAAGGAGGAACGTTCTTTGGAGGCGGATATCATGCATCCACCAATTCTTATACCTTTCGGATCACCCATTATATCCAGTCTCTGATCCAGGATACCACACAGCAGAATATCGGGCTCATGTTGTATGTTACCAATAATTCGTTGGTGCCTCAGCGATACATCTTTAACGGCCCCAAACCGGTCAGCGACACCTTATCGCGTGCCCGGCTTGAAATTCTGTATACCAAACTGCCGCCAAAATAAGTATCTTTGTCATACTATTAATCTGAAATTACTATCTTCGGTCTTGTTAAAAATTTACGACAATGTGCGGAATTGTTGCTTATCTAGGGCCCAGGGAGGCTTACCCCATACTGATTAACGGACTTCACCGGCTGGAATACCGGGGTTACGACAGCGCCGGCATTGCGTTACTGGACGAAGGCCTTCAGGTATACAAAGCCAAAGGGAAAGTTTCGACCCTGGAGCATAAAATCAACGGAAAAAAACTCCATTCTTTTATTGGAGTCGGCCACACACGGTGGGCCACGCACGGAGAACCCAATACATCCAATGCGCATCCCCATAAATCCAACAATCAAAAGCTGGCCATCATTCACAACGGCATCATCGAGAACTATGATGTGCTGAAAAGAGCCCTCACCGAGCGCGGTTATCATTTTGAATCCGATACCGACACGGAAGTGCTGGCCAATCTGATTGAAGACATCCAGAAAAATGAACATACCGATCTGGAAGAAGCGGTTCGTATTGCCTTAAATCAGGTGACCGGCGCTTATGCCATCGTGGTGTTGTCGGAGGACGATCCCGACATGCTGATCGCTGCCCGCAAAGGCAGTCCCCTGGTGGTGGGAATCGGTGAAAATGAATTTTTCATTGCCTCCGATGCAACCCCATTTGTGGAATATACCAAATCGGTGATCTTCCTCGAAGAAGAAGATATGGTCATCCTGCGTCGTGGAGAGGACATCAGGCTGAAAACCATCCGGAACAAGGAGAAAACGCCTTATATTGAAGCCCTGGAAATGGACCTCTGCGAACTGGAAAAAGGCGGTTTTGATCATTTCATGCTGAAAGAGATCTTCGAACAATCACGATCCATCAAAGACAGTATGAGGGGACGTTTGAATGCCGAAAGCGGTATTGTTTCGCTGGGTGGCATCATCGATTATGAACAAAAAATCCTCCATGCCGACAGGATCATCATCGTGGCCTGTGGAACTTCGTGGCATGCCGGTCTGGTAGGGGAATACCTTTTTGAAGACCTGGCCCGCATTCCGGTAGAAGTAGAATATGCCTCCGAGTTCCGTTATAGGAATCCCATCATCAGCGAGAAAGATGTGGTCATTGCCATTTCACAATCCGGGGAAACCGCCGACACCCTGGCGGCCATCAACCTGGCCAAAGAAAAAGGAGCGACCATCCTTGGTATCTGTAACGTGGTCGGCTCATCCATTGCCCGCGCGACGGATGCCGGTTCGTACACCCATGCCGGACCTGAAATCGGGGTGGCTTCCACCAAAGCCTTTACGGCCCAGGTAACGATCCTGACGCTGATGGCCCTGCGAATGGCCCAGCTAAAAGGAACCATCCCCGTCTCCCGATGGCGTGAGCTGCTATTCGAACTGGAATCCATCCCTGCCAAAGTGGAACGGACGCTGGCTCAGGGCAATCTGGTGAAACAAATTGCTTATGAGTTTAAAGATGTCCGCAATTTCCTTTATTTAGGCCGGGGATACAATTTCCCCGTGGCGCTGGAAGGCGCACTGAAACTGAAGGAAATTTCTTACATCCATGCCGAAGGTTATCCTGCTGCCGAAATGAAACACGGACCCATTGCACTGATCGACAATGACATGCCTGTGGTTTTCATCGCGCCGAACAAGGGCATCTACGACAAGGTGGTCAGCAACATCCAGGAAGTAAAAGCACGGAATGGAAAAGTCATCGCCGTGGTCACCGAAGGAGACGAAATTGTGAGGAGCATGGCCGATTATGTGATCGAGATCCCGGAAACGGAAGAAATGTTCACTCCACTGCTGGCGACCATTCCCTTGCAGAAACTGGCGTATCATATTGCCGTTTTCAGAGGCTGTCATGTGGACCAGCCGCGAAACCTGGCCAAGTCGGTAACGGTAGAATAAAAACGCTCCTATCGCAGTTTCTGAGCCAGCACCACCGCTTTCTTGTATTTTCTGACCTTTCCCTTCAGATCGAACGCCTCGAAATACAAAATGTATATGCCTGGAATTGCTTTGGTACCATCATCCCGCAATCCATTCCATGAAAAGGAACCCTGCGTTCCCAGATACTCATGTTTTACCAGCTGACGCACCAGATGGCCCCGGGCGTCAAAGACCGAAAGGGACAACATATTACCGGGCTCCGAAAAACTATAGCTGATCTTCAGCCGATCCTGATAGCCGTCGCCATCCGGGGTA
>JBJKPL010000038.1:0-14592 GCA_046706345.1 Candidatus Sulfidibacterium sp. | reverse complement strand
TCAATCTGAAAGCCAATGTGCCGAAGGGGTTCCATTTGCAATGGCCGGAATTTAAGGACACCCTCGCCCCCCACATCGAAATGATCAAAAGCGGGAAAATTGACTCGTCGGCCCGCAACGGCTTCATGCAGTTTACCCGCCACATCACCATCACATCTTTCGATTCGGGGTATTTTACCGTTCCGCCGATGCATTTCAACCTGATCCATCAGGGGACAGGTAAGATCGACACGCTGAGTACACATATGTTGTATTTGCATGTATATACGCCGATCGTGGACACGTCCAAAGCATTTAAAGAAATCAAAGGCATCGAAAGCGAGCCCTATACCTTCGGTGAGATCTTCCCCTGGGTATTGCTCGCGCTGATCGGCATCGCGGCCATTATTTTCCTGACATTGTTCATCCGGAACCGAAAGAAAAACAAACCCCTGTTTGCCAAGAAACCCAAACCCAAGCTGCCGCCGTATGAACAGGCCATCAAAAAGCTTGAAGAGCTGCGTCTGGCAAGATTGTGGCAATCCGGAAAGCTGAAGGACTATTATACCGACATCACGGACATCATGAAGGAATACTTTACAGAACGCTTTGATTTTGACGCCTGGGAGATGACTTCGGATGAGATCCTGCGGCGGCTGGAGCAGGAAAAGATCAACGCGCTTGCCATGGGTAAGCTGAAGGAAGCGCTGGAATTGTCAGACCTGGTGAAATTCGCCAAAGCCGTTCCTTCGCCACTGGAAAACGAAACCACACTGAACTATTGTGTCGATTTTGTGAATGAATCGAAAAATCCGCCCCAGCCGGAATTGGAGGAAAAAGAAACGGAAGCCGGTGATGAGGACGCCGGGGAAGATGCGAAAATGGAAAACAAGGAAAAAGAAAATAAAGAGAAAAAGGGAGGAGAATAAATGTTTGGAATTGACACATGGCAAAACCCGGGGTTTCTTTATTTACTCCTACTGATCCCGCTGTTGGTGGTCTGGTATTGGTTTCGCGAGAAAAACAGTACCGGAGAGGTGCGTTTTTCGGGATTACAGTCCTTTAAAGGGATGCCAAAAAATACCAAGGCCCGTTTGCGGCATCTGCTTTTTGTGCTCCGGTTGTTGGTGATCAGTTTACTGATCGTTGCCATTGCCCGTCCGCAGTCGACATCCTCCCATCAGAACGTCAATGTTGAAGGTATCGATATCGTACTGGCCATGGACGTTTCGGGCAGTATGCTTTCGCGGGATTTTACCCCCGACCGGATCGGGGCAGCCAAAAATATTGCGGCCAACTTTATTGAACACCGTCCCAACGACCGCATCGGCCTGGTCATATTCAGCGGGGTGGCTTTCACCCAGGCACCGCTAACGCTGGATCACAGCATGTTGTTGCAACTCCTGAAAGAAGTGCACAGCGGGATGGTGGAAGACGGAACAGCCATCGGCGACGGACTTGCCACGGCGGTGGCCCGTTTGCAGGATTCCAAGGCAAAATCAAAAGTGATCATCCTGATGACCGACGGGGTGAACAATATGGGATCCATCGACCCGGTGTCGGCAGCCGAGATGGCCAAACTTTACGGTATCCGCGTGTATACCATCGGAATCGGAACTCAGGGCTACGCGCCCTATCCGGTGCAGACACCTTATGGTATTCAGATGCAGCAGATGAAAGTCCAGATCGATGAAGCCCTGCTGCAGCAAATCGCCCAGACTACCGGCGGGGAATATTTCAGGGCCACTGACACACCCTCATTGAAAAAGATTTTCGGGGAGATCAACAAACTGGAAAAATCCAAGATCGAGGTAAAGCAATTCCAGAAAAAGTCGGAGCGGTTTTTTCCGTTTGCCGTGTTGGCATTGATCCTCTTTGTAACGGAAGTCGGTTTAAGATATTTGGTATTCAAAAAATTACCATGATTTAGAAAAGGAAAGCGAACATGATTCAATTCGAACATAAAGAATTTTTCTGGGCATTTTTGCTAATTGCTGTTTTTGTGGTGCTGTACCTCTATTTCAACGGCTGGAAACGAAAAGCATGGAAAAAGTTCGGCGACGGAAACCTGACCAACCGACTGGTGTTGCAGAAATCCAGCGCCCGCTCTTTTGTGAAATTTCTTCTGCTGACCCTGGCGCTTGTCTTTCTCGTTTCGGGGATTATCGATCCGAAAGTGGGTTCCCGTCTTGAAAAGGTAAAACGAAAAGGCATTGACCTTTACATCGCCCTGGATGTCTCGAACTCCATGCTGGCGCAGGACATCAAGCCCGACCGGTTGGACCGGGCCAAGATGGCCATTTCGAATCTCATCAATGAGCTGAACGGCGACCGGGTCGGACTGATCGTCTTTGCCGGACAGGCATACAAACAGCTTCCACTGACCACGGATTACTCTGCCGCCCAATTGTTCTTATCGGCGGTAAGCACGAAAATCGTTCCCGTGCAGGGCACGGCCATTGGCGCGGCCATCAACCTGGCCACCCGGTCCTTTGGCGACGACAAGCACAACAAAGCCATCATTGTCATTTCGGATGGTGAAAACCATACCGACGATCCCATCGCCGCCGCCAAAGAAGCAGCCGCCAAAGGCATCCGGGTATTTACCATTGGCATGGGCCTACCCGACGGGGCGCCGATTCCCATTTCGGATAACAACGGATCGGTGACCTATCTGAAAGACAACAAGGGCAATGTGGTAGTGACCAAGCTCAATGAACAGATGCTGGAAGACATCGCCGCTGCGGGAAACGGAACGTATTCGCGCGCCAACAACGCCAGCGTGGGACTGGATGCCATCCTGAAGAACATCAACAAAATACAGAAACAAGATATTGAGGAAAGGCAGTTTACGGATTATGTCCACCGCTTCCAGTATTTTTTGATCCCCGCCATTTTATTGTTAATTCTGGAGTTGATCACGGTGGAAAGAAAACCGGAGTGGGCCTCAAAATTTGATTTTTTTGGAAAATGAGAAAGCATAGGATACTATATTGGATAATTTCTTTGGTCTTTGGGCTGACGGCCTTACCGGCCCATGCGCAAAAAGACATCAGACCTTTGGTGAGAAAGGGAAATGAGCTGTTCACCAAAGGCAAGTATTCCGATGCGGAAGTGGAGTATCGGAAGGCGCTGGAGAAAAATCCGAAATATGAAAAGGCCCAATTCAACCTGGGGGACGCCATTTATCAGGAAAAAAACTATAAAGAAGCCGATCCTTTGTTTGGCAACCTCATCAAGAACACCAAAAACAACACACTGAAGGCCAACTCTTATTACAACCTGGGCAACACGCTGATGTCTCAAAAGAACTATGAGGGCAGTATTCAGGCCTATATCCGTTCTCTGCGGTTGAATCCCAACGATTACAATGCCAAATACAATCTGGAATATGCGCGGAAAATGCTGAAGAAGCAGAAACAAAATAAAAACAACAAGAACAACAAGAACCAGAACAAGAAGAATCAAAAGAAAAACCAGAACAAGAAAAACGACAACAAGGACAAGAATAAAAACAACAAGAATAAGAATAAGAACCAGAATAATAAAAATCAGAACAATAAACAAAACCAAAACAATAAGAATCAAAACAATCAGGGGAATCAGCCGAAACAAAATCAGCCGAACCAGCCGCCCCAGTTGTCAAAAGCAGATGCCCAGCGCATGTTGGACGCACTGAGGAACAACGAAAAGAATACTTTGAAAAATCTGGAAAAGAAGAAGGCGAAGGCTGTAAAAGCAGAACCCAACGGAATTAACTGGTAACTTTCCGAAAGAGAGAAATTTTATGAAAAAGACAATAAAAGATCCGGACTGACGATTTAAAATTAATCCTATTTTTGAATAAAATAATGGTGCATCTATGAAAAAAACCGGGATTTATATTCTGCTTCTATTTTTGTTCAGTTGGCAAGTAGCCGCTGCAGCAGGAGAAGTACACCTCATAGCCCGGGGACCTCATCAAGTTGTTGTGGGGCAGGAATTCCAGATTATCTACGAGGTCAATGCCAACGGCGAAAATTTTACACCGCCGGATTTTAAGGGTTTACAGGTCCTTTCGGGCCCAAACACCTCAACCAGCTCAAGCATTCAAATCATCAACGGGCAAACCAGCCAGTCTTACGATGTTTCCTATTCGTATATCGTAATGGCGGAAAATCCGGGTAACGTTCACGTAGGTGCAGCCACCATTTCCGTTCACGGAAAAACCTATCATTCCAACGAACTTCAGATCAGCGTGGCCAAGGGCAGTGCCAAGGCAGGGGCCTCCCATCCCGGCGGCGGATCCGGCACCATGCAAAACCAGCAAGGAAGTCAGCCACAGGCTGCTGAAAGCAATGGAAAGATCACCAAGGATGACGTTTTCATCCGGGCTTCCGTAAACAATGCGCATCCCTATCTGGGCCAACAGGTGGTGGTTACTTATAAAATCTATACACGGTTGCCTGTTTCCAATCTGGCCATCGACAAAGTAGCCTCCTTCAAAGGGCTCTGGTCGCAGGATCTGCTGGGCAACAACACCCAGCTGACCCAGCAAAACGAAACCATCCACGGCAAGCAATATGTCGTCGCGGTGATCCGGAAACTGGCACTGATACCACAACAGACCGGAAAACTGACCATCGATCCGCTGCAGTTACAATGCAGCATTCAGGTGCGCGTCCAAAGAAAACGTACCGGCGGCTATGATCCTTTCCAGGACTTTTTCAACGATCCGTTCTTCAACCAGAACGTAAGAAATGTCAACAAAACACTTGCTTCGAACCCGGTGGTACTGAACGTTAAGCCGTTACCACAAAAAGGGCAGCCGGCTGATTTCTCGGGTGCCGTTGGCGATTTTCGGTTGGGAACCAGCATTGACAAACCCGAGCTGAGTACCAACGATGCACTGACGCTGAAAGTCACCATTACCGGGAAAGGCAACCTGGAGTTGATCTCGGCCCCGAAGGTAAACTTTCCGCCGGATTTCGAAACCTATGACCCCAAGGTGGTACCGAACATCATCAAAACCAACGACGGCATCTCCGGAAGCATGGAATTCGACTACATCGCCATCCCCCGGAATCCGGCCGACGTGGTCATTAAGCCGGTCACCTTTACCTATTTCAATCCCGAAGACAAGAAATACCATACCGAACACTCCGACACCATCCGGATCAAAGTCGTCCAGGGGAAAGGCGGAGGCGGTGTGACTTATAGCGGCAATGCGCAGGAAGACATCAAATTCCTCGGCAAAGACATCCACCACATCGAAAGCGGCCCGTACGATTTCATCAAAGCCAATGATTTCCTGTTTGGTTCGGAGCTGTTCTACGGGATCCTGGTGGCCCTTGTACTGCTGCTGTTGGTGGCGATCTTCCTGTGGAAAATGAACGAAAAACGCAGAGCCAACCAGTCCATGCTGAAGAACCGCAAAGCCAACAAGGTGGCGCGTACCCGGCTGGAAAAGGCCCAGAAACTGAAAAAAGGAGGTGACGACAAGGCATTCTATGACGAGATCGCCGTAGCCCTCTGGGGTTATATCGCCGACAAATTCAACCTGAAACAGTCGGATCTGTCCATGGATTCGGTGAAAGAGAAACTGGAAGAAAAGAAGGTCTCCGAAGACACCATTTCAGGCTTTATTTCAACGCTCAACAGCATTGAATACGCACGATTTGCGCCGGGCAATACGTAAGATAAAATGGAAAACATTTATTCCGAGGCCATGGAGGCTATCATGCAGGCCGAAAAGTCGTTAAAATAATTGGATTGTATGCAAGTTGTTTGGAAAATGAAAAAGTATTTTAAATATGGTTTCCTGATGATCCTGGGCAGTCTGGCGCTGAACCTTTCTGCCGCAAATCTGGATTCCCTGATGACCAAAGCAAACAATGCTTACGACCATCAGCAATACGATACGGCGCTGACCCTCTACCGGCAGATCATCAAAGAAGGTTATGTCTCGCCCAAATTGTACTACAATCTGGGGGACACCTATTTCCGGAAGAAAAACATTCCCGAAGCCATTTTGTATTTCGAAAAAGCGAAAAAACTGGATCCCAACAACGCCAACATCCGCTACAACCTGGGCATTGCCAACAGCATGATTGTGGACAAGATTGAACCGGTACCCGAATTTTTTGTGAAACGGTGGTGGAATTATTTCTACAACCTTTTCAATGCCGACACCTGGACCGTGTTGTTTATCGTGTCCTTTGCCGTATTGATTTTGTTTGTCGGGATTTTTGTTCTGGCCCGTGAAAGGCGGACACGGAAATGGTCGTTTTTCTTTGGATTTATCTTCCTGCTGATCAGTCTTACCACACTGGGATTGTCGTCGCAACGAACCTATTATACTGAAAATCATAATGAAGCCATCATCTTCTCGCCGGCAGTAACCGTAACAAGTTCTCCGTCACCGAGCTCGGTGGATCTGTTTGTGCTGCATGCCGGCACCAAAGTGCAGATCCGCGACCATGTGGACGGCTGGATCAAGATCAAGATCCGCAACGGCAGCATCGGCTGGTTGCCGGAAGCATCCCTGCAAGAAATCTGATGGATTTTTTCTGCCAATAAATGCTTAAATTTATTGCCGTAAAAACCATCAGAAACGACGTTTCTGACCCTGTAAAATTAGGGCATGATACGGAAAAGAAATTCGGTAGTACTACTGATATTGCTTGCATTGTTCAGTTTTTTCAACTGGCAGTGTCTTAAATCCACCCGACCCGGTATTCCCGAAGCGGTCAGAAAAACGATTTCCGTTTCCGGGATCAACAGCCCGGAACTCATGAAAGCCATCGTTCACTATACTCCACCGTCCGATTCGAATCAATTGAAAGCACTTTATTGGCTGCTTGGAAACATGGATGGAAATTATGCCGTCCAATTCAGTATTGAAGATTCATCAGGCCAGAAATACCATTTTCCCCCCTCAAAATACAACAATTACGACGCGTTGGAAAACGCCTGGGATTCTATTGAAAGAAACGCAGGACCCTTGGAATTTCATGCGGACAGCTTTTGGATGGACCAAAAAAAGTTGAAGTCAGCCTTTCTCATCCGCAACATCGACGAAGCGTTCAGAGCTTTTCAAACTTTTCACTGGGCCAGATCGTATGGTTTTCATGAGTTCTGCCAGTGGATCCTTCCCTATCGTGTCGCCAACGAAACTCCGGAATCCTTCCGGGAACATTTTCTCAAAGAATATGGTCCCCAGGTCAAAGCCAGCGGCAATACATCGGTAAAGGCAGTATCTCAGCTGTTGAACCAACTGGTGAACCGCAGGATCGGATACCGGGACAACTACAACAAGGAAACCAATGTACAATCTATCGAACAGCTTGAAAGATCAGGATTCGGGAATTTTTATGACATCAACATTTACAAGGTCAAGGTCATGCGCAGCTTTGGCATAGCCGCCGCTTTGGATTATACCCCCTTTCTGGCGGACACCTCTTTTGGATATGCCTGGACTACCGTATTCCTGCCGGATCATTCTGAGCTCCGTTTTGAATTCCCTCAAAAAGTCAAAAATCTGAACGGCCCGGGCCGCCTGGCAAAAGTGTACCGGCGTACCTACGCAAAAGTAAAGAACAGTCTGTTTGCCAGGAAAAATATCAAAGAATCCACGCCCCCTTTCATGGGTGATTATTACTATCTGGATGTCACCGATTCCCTGAACTCAAAACCTGTCACAATTCAATGTTCCGATAAAACAGGTTACGCTTACCTGGCCGTTTTTAACGACGGAGACTGGCATCCCGTCAGCTGGGGAATTGTAAACGATTCGCTTGTGACCTTCCCCCGTATGGGAACCCGGGTGATCTACCTGCCGGTGAAGCTTGAAAAACGCAAACTCCTTCCCATCGATTCTCCTTTTATCCTGGATGAGAAGGGAATTCAGCATCCGCTGAAAGCAGATCCTTCCAGAACACAACGATTATGGCTGTCACGCACAAGTCCTTTTCAGAAAATGGTGGGTGGAAAATCTTATACGCTTTATGTGTGGGAAGGAGAGTGGAGACGCCTGTTTTCATTCATCGGAACCCGTCCCGGCATCCGGGTTCAGGTCCCCGGCAACGGACTCTTTTTGCTGAAGCCTAAAAGCCTGCTGCGCCAGAAAAGGATCTTTGTGGTAGGCAAAAATGGAAAACAGGTATTTTATTGAACCTGGAAATGGCACCCTTGGATGCCGAAACTTCCATCTTAAGCGCTTTTCACGTGCATCATAAAACATTCTCAACTATCTTTGTGGTATAAAGTTGAGCTATGATTCCGGGAAAAAAAGATTTTAACTCTGCAGATTTTTTCTTTAATGAAATCTCTTTCAGCAAGCTGATCCGCAAGCGGATCTATCACGTGTTGCTGGTAACCAGTGTGTACGACGCCTTTATTCTTGAAGAAGACGGCAGGATCGAGGAGCAGATCTTCAACGAATACATGACGTTGAACCTGCGCTATCCCCCACGGATCATCAAGGCCACTTCCCAAAAAGAAGCCCTGAAACTGCTTCGGGAAGAGTCGATCGACCTGGTGATCTCCATGCTGGCTTTTAATACCAAAGGCACTTTTAAGCTGGCCCGGGACGTGAAAGCAGATTATCCCAACATTCCGTTTGTGGCCCTCTCGCCCTTTTCCAGGGAAACCCGGCTGAACATCGAGCGGCTGGACCTGAACCACATCGATTATGTCTTCAGCTGGCTGGGAAACAACGATTTGCTGATGGCCATTATCAAACTGATCGAGGACAAGATGAATGTGGAGCAGGATGTGAAAGAGGTCGGGGTACAGGCCATTCTGCTGATCGAGGACAACGTGCGGTTTTATTCAAGTTACCTTCCCATCATTTATAAGATCCTGTTCAAGCAATCGCAGGCTTTTGTTACCGAAGGTTTGAACGAGCACCAGAAAATGCTGCGGGCCCGGGGCAGGCCGAAGATTCTGCTGGCTACCAATTACGAGGACGGTGTGTTTCTTTATAAAAAATACATGAACAACCTCCTGGGGATCATTTCCGACATCAGTTATCCCCGCCGCGGGGTGAAAGATCCTGAAGCCGGAATCCGGTTGTTCAAACGGATCAAAAAGGAAAATCCCTTCCTGCCCATGTTGCTGCAGTCGTCAGACCCTGAAAATGTGACGAAAGCCAAGGCGATGGAAGTCGGATTTCTGGTGAAGAACTCCCCCAGTCTGACGTACGACCTGCGGGAATTCATCAAGACCTATTTTGCCTTTGGAGATTTCGTTTTCAAAGATCCAAAGACCGGCGCCGAGGTGGGTCGTGCCCATAATCTGAAAGACATGCAGGAAAAGATCTTTCAGATCCCGCAGGAATCCCTCCAATATCACATTGAGAAAGAGCATTTTTCGAAATGGCTCCGCGCCCGGGCATTGTTTTCACTGGCCCAGATCTTTCAGAGTTTTACTGCCGCCGATTTCGAGAACATCCGGGAGGTACGGTATTTCATTTTTAACGCCATCAGCAGCTTCAGGATCACAAAATCCAGGGGTGTGATCTCACAGTTTGACCGCGAAACCTTCGACCAGTATTTCACCATTGCCCGCATTGGCGAGGGCTCCATTGGCGGCAAGGCGCGCGGACTGGCATTCCTCGATTCGCTGATTAACCGGAACCAGCTTTTCAGGATGTATCCCGATGTAGATATTTCCATTCCCAAAACCGTAGTGCTGGGGACCGATGTTTTCGATGAGTTCATGGAAACCAACAAACTCTATCCCATCGCCTTGTCTGACAAGCACAGCGACAGTGAGATCCTGCGATTTTTTACCGATGCCAGTTTGCCGGAAAACGTGCAGGAAGACCTCTTCACGATTGCCGCACGCGTTAACAATCCGCTGGCAGTCCGGTCCTCCAGCCTTCTGGAAGATTCACACTATCAGCCGTTTGCCGGAATTTACAACACCTACATGATCCCGACTCTGGATCAGGATCTGAACAAAAAGGCCGAAATGATCAACCTGGCCATCAAAAGTGTTTATGCTTCCGCGTTTTTTGCCGACAGCAAGGCTTATATGAAGGCGACCTCCAATGTGATCGATGAAGAAAAAATGGCCGTCGTACTTCAGGAAGTCTGTGGGACGCAGTACGGGAATTATTATTACCCCACCCTTTCGGGAGTGGCCCGGTCGCTGGACTTTTATCCCATTCCCCCGGAAAAATCCGAAGACGGCACCGCCAACATTGCGCTGGGTTTGGGAAAATTCATTGTCGACGGCGGCGGCTCTTCCCTGCGCTTTTCGCCCCGCTATCCCGCCAAGATCATCCAAACCTCCACGCCGATGAATACCTTGCGGGACACCCAGAAATTCTTTTATGCCCTGGATCTTTCGGAGCACCGGTTCCGGCCGGATACCAACGACAGCGCCAATCTGGTGAAACTGAGCCTCAAACAGGCCGAAAAAGACGGTTCGATCCGCAGGATCGCCAGCACCTACGACTTACAAAACAATGTGATTCGCGACGGGTATAATTATGAAGGCAAAAAAGTCATTACTTTTTCTTCCATCCTAAAGCACAACACCTTCCCTTTGGCTGAAATTCTTCAGAAATTGCTTTATCTGGGCTCCAAAGAGATGGACAAACCGGTGGAAATGGAGTTTGTTGCCGACCTGAATGTGAAGCGGAACCAGAAAGTCACTTTATACCTTTTACAGATCCGGCCCATCGCCAGCAAAGGGGAAACGGTTCATCTGAGCCTGAAAAATATTGAGGCGGAAAATTGCATCATCCTTTCCCATTCGGCCCTGGGCAACGGAACCATCGAAGACATCAAGGATATCGTTTATGTCCGGCCCCAGACGTTCAATGCCCAGAGAAATCAGGAAACAGCCTCCCTCATCGGTGAAGTCAACAAAAAGTTCGGAGAAGAAAACAAAAACTACATCCTCATCGGGCCGGGACGCTGGGGTTCCACGGATCCATCGCTGGGGATCCCGGTCAAATGGTCTCAGATCTCGGCAGCGCGGCTCATTGTGGAATCCGGACTCAAGAACTACCGTATCGATCCCAGTCAGGGAACCCATTTTTTCCAGAACCTGACCTCCTTCCGCGTGGGATATTTTACGGTGAATCCTTACATGGAAGATGGGATCTTCGATTTGGATTTTCTGGATCAACAACCGGCGGTTTTCGAAAATGAGATCATCAGGCATGTCCGGTTTTCCGATCCGCTGGTGATCAAGATCGACGGAAAAAAGAATCTCGGCATCGTGATCAAGCCCAAAAAAATGTCATAAAGACATTCCTTGAGGTTATAATTACAACACATCCGGGATACTAGTTTTTTGATTCCTGCGTTGTAATTATCGAAACCATGAAGGTGGAAATTACTATCTTTAGATTTTGGAACATCCGGCGTATGAAACACAATTTTTTCCTGATCCTGATCGTTTCGACCGCGATCCTGACCTCATGCCAACAGCATGACCAAAAGCAGGTTACACGAAAAATCCAGTACGACGTTCCCATAAAAAGTCCAGATCCCAATTACGACTGGTGGATCCAGAATATTTCAGGTCCCGAGCGAGAATCCCTGGTTCAGATGATCCTGCAAGGTGCACTCGAGGGAAAATATCAGGCCTACGATTACTTTTACAAACCGATTACGAAAGAAAAAGTCGCACAGATCCTTTTCGATACCATTCACCGCCAAATCCGGGAGCAAAATCCGCCCTACGATCTGAAAGACACATTGATCACCCGGCAGATCACCTGGAAAGAGGTCGAGCGACTTCGGTTTATGGAAAAATGGTACATCAATCCCGGGGATCTGTCCTTCCGAAAAAAGGTGGTGGGAATCGCACCGGTCGCAAAAATTACCGATGCTTCGGGCAACATTCGCTGGCAACCGTTGTTTTGGATCTTTCCGGATAAAAAATCCCTGAAAGAGATGAACCAGCACTCGGATCTGGCACCATGATCAGCCAGACTGATTAATAACTTTTTTTTGTGAACAAAAATTATTTCACCCGGGGTATAACCTAAATGAATAGGCTAATTTTGTTATCAATGGCAGGTATCAGACACTTTTTCAGGCGGAGCATGCTCTTTCTTTTTCTGCTGACCGCGGCACTTTCAGCGTCGGGCCAGTCCATGAATCGTATCACCAAGGAATACATTCACAAGTACAAAGACATCGCTATCAAAGAGATGCATACCTACAAGATCCCGGCTTCCATCACCCTGGCTCAGGCCATTCTCGAGTCCGGCAGTGGCGAAGGCAAGCTGGCCAGGAGGGCCAACAACCATTTTGGCATCAAATGTCACGGCTGGGGCGGGAAGAGTATCCGGATGAATGATGATATAAAACATGAGTGTTTCCGGAAATATAAAAACCCCGAAGCTTCCTTTAAGGACCATTCCAAATTCCTGAGAAAGGGAGAACGGTATGCGTTTCTTTTCAAATATCCCATCAACGATTACCGAAGCTGGGCCTACGGATTGAAAAGAGCCGGATATGCCACCAATCCTATGTATCCGGAATTGCTGATCAACCTGATCAAGCGTTACAAACTTTATCAGTATGATGACCGTGTAGCTCCCGTGCGGCACAGAAAAAGCCGACGTTATTCCGGACCTTATATTGAGCCTTCCCCGGCCAATTTTGAAGTGGCGGGGACCAATGTCAACCAAAGGCCATTCTATAAAAACAATGGGAAAAAACTCGTCATCATCAAACCCGGCGACACATTCAAACATCTCGCCTCCGATTTCGAGATCAGCCGTGCGAAACTACGCCATTACAATGATGTCAGGAGAAAGTTCGTTCTCCATCCGGGCGATCTCATTTATCTGCAGCGAAAAGCCGGCCGCGCCGAAAGGCAGTATCCGTATCACATTGTAAAACAAGGTGAAACGCTTTGGGAAATTGCCCAGCTTTATGGCATCCGGTTAAAAAAGCTAAGATCCCGGAACAATCTGCCCAAAAAATATCAGCCGCCGGTGGGCATGCGACTCAAGCTAAGATAAGCGGAAGGCCTTCATTTTCGCATTATTTAAGAAAATAACGCAGGAAATTTCCTTAATTTTACGTCTTAAAATCATAAAACGATCTATTATGTTTGATAAATCTATTTATACCGATAGAAGAAATCGGCTAAAAAAAGAACTGGGATCAGGGATTGCACTGTTTCCGGGAAATGTGAATGCACCTTTCAATTATCCATCCAACGAGTATCATTTCCGGCAGGACAGCAATTTCCTTTACTTCTTCGGACTTGATATGCCCGGCTTTACCGGCGTTATTGATGTTGATAACGATCAGGAACTGATCTTCGGAAACGATGTGGATATTGATGACATCATCTGGATGGGCAAACAGCCCCTGGTAAAAGACCTGGCTGCCGAAGTCGGTATTTCCAGAACGTTCCCCTATGGCGAGCTGGCAACCTTCATTCAAAAAGCCCTGTCCCAGGGCCGGAAGATCCACTTTCTTCCTCCCTACCGCGGGGAAACGATCATCGAAGTGGCCAACCTGTTGGGTATTTCGACCGGGGCAGTAAAGCAACAAGCTTCGGCAGCCCTGATCAAAGCCGTTGTCAAACTCAGAGAGATCAAAGATCAGCATGAAATTGCCGAAATTGAAAAAGCCATGCTTACGGCTTACTACATGCATACCACCGCCATGAAAATGGCCCAACCCGGTGTGCTGGAGCAAGACATTGCGGGGACCATCGAAGGTATTTCACTGGCCCTGGGCGGACCTGTTTCCTTTCCGGTTATTTTAAGCATCAACGGACAAACGCTGCACAATCACGCCCATGGAAATATCCTTCAAAAAGGGCGGATGATGGTTACCGATGCCGGCTCTGAAAGCAGTCTGCATTACGCCAGCGACATCACCCGCACGGTGCCTGTGGGCGGAAAATTTGATACCCGCCAGGCAGAAGTTTATCAGATCGTGCTCGACGCCAACATGGCGGCCATCGGAGCCACAAAACCGGGTGTTCCCTATAAAGATGTACATTTTTTGGCCTGCCGTACTATCGTGAATGGATTAAAGAATCTGGGTATCATGAAAGGGGACACAGAAGAAGCCCTTCAGGCCGGCGCACACACCTTGTTCCTGCCCCACGGTCTGGGACATATGATGGGGCTGGATGTGCACGATATGGAAGGTCTGGGAGAAGATTACGTGGGATACAACGATACGATCAAACGATCCGAGGAATTCGGCACCGCCTACCTGAGGCTGGCCAAACCACTGAAACCCGGTTTTGTACTTACCGACGAACCTGGCATCTATTTTATTCCCGACCTGATCGACAAATTCAAATCCGAAGGAAAATTTATGGATTTTGTGAATTATGACAAGCTGGAATCCTACCGGAATTTCGGCGGGATCCGCATCGAAGACGATATCCTGGTTACGGAAAACGGATGCAGGGTCCTCGGAAAGCCGATTCCCAAAACCATTGCCGAGGTGGAAAAGACCATGGCAGAACCCCGCGAATGGGCCAAAAAGGAAGGATTCATTTAAGGATCCGGTTTTTAATTGGAAACAAAAATCCCGGTCGTTTGATAACGGTCCGGGATTTATTTTTGACAAAACGGCATCTTATTTTTTCTCTACCGCCCGGTACCGGATCACTTCTGCTTTTTCGATGGTG
>JBJKPL010000037.1:0-5834 GCA_046706345.1 Candidatus Sulfidibacterium sp. | reverse complement strand
CCCAGCAAGGTCGAAGCCACCGGAATACCGGCTTTTTCGGCCAGCGCGAGCAGTTCCTGTTCGCCTTTCGAGATCAGCACCCCGTGACCGGCCAGGATCATGGGCCTTTCGGCTTCGTTGATCAGGTGGGCGGCTTCCACCAGCGATTCTTTGTTGAGTTTGGCCAGTTTGGGATTGTAACTCCGGATCCAGGTACATTTCTCGTAAGCGTAATACAGCTTGTTGATCAGGGCATCTTTGGTGATGTCGATGAGCACCGGTCCCGGACGGCCGGAAGCGGCAATATAAAAAGCTTTGGCCAGGATCTCCGGGATCTCGGAAGCGTTCTTGACCTGATAGTTCCATTTCACCACCGGTGTAGAGATGCCCAAAATATCCGTTTCCTGGAAGGCATCGGTACCGATGAGGCTGGAGATCACCTGAGCGGTGATAAACACCATCGGAATGGAGTCGAGAAAAGCATTGGCAATTCCCGTGACGAGGTTCGTGGCGCCCGGTCCGGAAGTAGCAAAACAGACGGAGGTTTTTCCGCTGGCCTGGGCAAAAGCCTGGGCGGCGTGGGCCGCGCCCTGCTCGTGGCGGGTCAGGATATGATGAACCGTTTCTTCCTCATCCATCAGTTCGTCATAAATGGGCATGATGGCCCCGCCGGGATACCCGAAGATGGTGTCCACGCCTTCTTCCTTTAACGACAACACAACGGCTTTTGCTCCTGATATATAGGGAGAATGATTTAAATTTTTCATGAGCCAGTTATTTTAATTCAGTTTTATAATCTTCTTTTCCTTTAAATCTTCCTGACAGCCCCCTGGTCTGCCGAAGAAACAAAATGCGCATAGAGTTTCAAGGCGTTGGAAATTTCCCGGTGACGGGAACGGGGGGTAAAGGCTTCGGCGCCCCGGGCTTCTTCATCCCGCTGTCTTTGGTTGAGTTCTTCTTCAGAGATCAGCAGATTGATTTTTCTGGTGGCGATTTCAATTTCGATGAGATCACCGTCTTTCACCAGGGCGATGGCGCCGCCGGAGGCGGCTTCCGGGGAAACATGGCCGATGGACAGGCCCGAAGTCCCGCCGGAAAATCTTCCGTCGGTGATCAGCGCGCATTCCTTGTCAATGCCTTTGGATTTCAGATACGAGGTGGGATAGAGCATTTCCTGCATCCCCGGCCCGCCTTTGGGCCCTTCGTACCGGATCACCACCACATCGCCTTTCCGGACGCTGCCGTCGAGGATGCCGTCCACGGCCTGGTCCTGCGATTCATACACCTTGGCTTTTCCTGTAAACGAGAACATCTCCGGCACCACACCGGCCGTTTTCACGATGCATCCGCTTTCGGCGATGTTGCCGTAAAGTACCGCCAGGCCGCCGTCTTTGTTGTAGGCATGGTCCACATCCCGGATGCAGCCTTTTTCCCGGTCCAGATCCAGGGTTTTGAAATAATTCCGTTGGGAAGCCAGTTTCAGGTTAGGCACAAACGCCGGCGAAGCGGCATAGAGTTTATCGGCTTCCGCCAGATGGCTTTCCCGGCCGATATCAAACTGATCGATGATGCTTTTCAGATCCCGGGAATCCACACGGGATACGGTCGTATCCAGCAAGCCGGCCTTTTCCAGCTCACCCATGATGCCGATCACGCCGCCGGCGCGGTTCACATCCTGCATATGATACTGTGAGCTGGGCGCCACCTTGCACAGGTTTGGCACCTTCCGTGAAAGGTTGTCAATATCCTGCATGGTAAAGTCAACCTTCGCTTCGTGGGCCACGGCCAGCAAGTGCAGAACCGTATTGGTGGAACCACCCATGGCAATGTCCACCGACATGGCGTTGACGAAGGCCGCCTTCGAAGCGATGGAACGCGGCAACACGCTGTCATCGCCGTCGCGGTAATACTTATACGTATTTTCCACGATCAGTTGGGCGGCTTTTTCAAACAAGCGATGGCGGTATTCGTGGGTAGCCACCACCGAGCCGTTGCCGGGCAGCGCCAGGCCCAGGGCTTCGTTCAGACAGTTCATCGAGTTGGCGGTAAACATCCCCGAACAGGAACCGCAGGTGGGGCAGGCGATTTTTTCCACTGCCGATAGCTCTTCATCGCTTACCTTGTCATCGGCTGCCAGCACCATGGCATCCACCAGGTCGTAGTGTCTTCCGTTTCTTGAGCCGGCTTCCATGGGACCGCCGGAAACGAAGATCGCCGGGATGTTCAGACGCATGGCCCCCAGCAGCATCCCGGGGGTGATCTTGTCGCAGTTGCTGATGCAGACCATGGCATCCACCTTGTGGGCATTGCATACATATTCCACACTGTCGGCGATCAGATCGCGCGAGGGAAGGGAATACAACATGCCGTCATGCCCCATGGCGATGCCATCGTCGATGGCGATGGTATTGAATTCGGCAGCAAAACATCCCTGTTCCTGGATCAGTTTCTTCAGGTACTGCCCTGCTTCGTGCAGATGGGCATGGCCCGGCACAAACTGGGAAAAGGAATTCACGATGGCGATGACCGGTTTCTGAAAATGTTCTTCCGTCATGCCATTGGCGCGCCACAGGCTGCGGGCGCCGGCCATGTTCCTTCCCTGGGTGGTGGTACTGCTTCTCAAGCGATGTTTCATGATTCCGTTTTTATGTATAAAAAAAACTCTCCGGTGTCGGAGAGTTTCGGTTGTTTATTTTTCAATATAATTCCTCTCCGACTTAAAGGCTGTTACCAATAAGGACGACGAAAGAAATAATAATATGCCTGTATGCTCTTGCGGTCATTTCTCTGCTTTGACGGGGTAAAAGTAGAGGATTTTTCAAACGGCAAACTTTTTTGAAAAAAAACTTCATCCCGGCGTCATTTACCCTTTGAGCATTCCCGGAAGGAGAATCAGGTTTTAAACGGTTATTTTTCAATCGTTTAAGCATCTTTTCGGGCAGAAAAACTACAGAGGGCGGGATTTACGGCACCTCCGGAGACAGCCGGTGCAAACAAACGTTTGATATCTGTCATTATCCGGCCTTTTGACAGGAATTGAAGGGGAAAATTACTTTTGGTAAAAAAAAACGAAACGCGGTTTACAGATCTTTAATGTAACACCTTCTTCTTTTGTGTTGGACATGATCGAAGTTTTTCCAGTTCGCAATGACATTGTGGTTGTTTTCGAAGTTGCCGGTGGTTTCCATGATTTCAATGCCATCCTGCAGCATCTGGTTCTGGACTTCGGAATACAAAATAACGGCAGCCCCCTTGCTTTCATACTCGGGTTTCACCCCGGCCAGGAAGAAATCGAGCACCTCGGGTTTTTTCATGGCGTTCATAATATGATAGAATCCAAAGGGGAAAAGGGTGCCGTTGGCTTTCTGGAGCGCCTTCGACATGGAGGGAACGGCAATCCAGAACCCAACCGTCTCGCCATCCTTTTGCGCCAGGAAGACATACTTGGGGTTGATCACCTTAAAATACTTTTTGGCATACATGTCGATCATTTCCTGATTGAAGGGAACGACAAAAGGCAGGCGGTCGTAAGCCTCGTTCAGCACGGCGAACAACTCGCTGACATAAGGCTGTATCTCTTTTGTCTTTTTGAATTTTTTCACTTCGATGCCATAACGTTTTTTAATGATCTCCACGCCCCGCATGGCCTTGGCAATGGTATCCTTGGTAAAGCTCAAACGGAATTCGAGCCAGTCAATTTCTTTTTCGAAACCGTATCCGGTAATATATTCCTGATAATACGGCATGTGAAAAACGGATGCGACCGACATCAGATAGTCGAAGCCTTCAATCAGCAAGCCCTGGGTATCCAGATTGGTATAGCCCAGCGGACCGTGAACCTGTTCCATTCCTTCCTTTTTCAGCCAGGCAACAGCGGTATCCATGAGCGCGGTAAATGCTTCCCGGTCTTCAAAGACTTCCAGCCGCGAAAAACGACCCAGTTTCTTTCCGACTTTTTCGTTGTATTTATGGTTGATGATACCGCACAGGCGTCCCACCACTTTCCCGTCCCGGTAGGCAAGCCAAAACTTCGAATCGCAAAAGGCCATGGCAGGATTGTGGTTCCGGTCCAAGAATTTCAACTCATCGGATTTGATGGGAGGTACCCAGAAGGGATTGTCTTTGTAGATGCGAAAAGGTAATTCGACAAACTCCTTCTGCTGTTTTTTTGTTTTAACTTCCTGAATAGTAAGAGCCATGCGATTGATATTAAAGACGGGCAAACCTAATGAAAAATGCCATTTTGTTGCGGTTAATTTGTTTTTGAAATTAACTATTTTCTTTGAGATAACGAATTTTCTCCGGATTCCGGTGCGGGAAATTTCGATTGCAGGAAATCAGCCAGTTTCCGGATGGCCCTTCCGCGGTGGCTGATGGCATTTTTCGTCTCCGGCGCCATCTCGGAAAAGGTTTTATCAAATCCATCAGGGACAAACACCGGGTCGTAACCGAATCCCCCCGATCCCAGTTTGTGGTCAAGGATGTGGCCCTCGACGGTGCCGTCAAAAAAGTATTCCTTTCCTTCCATCAGCAGCGAGATCACTGTCCGGAAGCGGGCGGAACGTTGTTTCACGCCGTTGAGTTCGGAAAGCAGTTTGTTCACATTTTGATCATAGGTAACATCTTCACCGGCATAACGCGCCGAATAAACGCCGGGGGCTCCGCCCAGGGCATCCACCTCCAGCCCTGTATCATCGGCGAAGCAGTCGATATTGAAACGGTCCAGAATTGCGTGTGATTTGATGGAGGCATTTTCTTCGAGCGTATCTCCCGTTTCCGGGATCTCTTCATGGAAATCCAGTTCCTTCAGGGAAACCACTTCAAATTGATCCCCCAGAATTTCCCTGACTTCTTTTAATTTATGAACATTTGCCGTGGCAAAGACGATTTTTTTCATTCGAAAATTTTTGCGCAAAAATACACATTTACCGGCCCGGTAACGGCGGCACCGCGGGAGAATTGTCAAACGGGATTCCAGTCGATCTCGCCCATGCCGTTGTTGCGGAGGATCTCGTTGGTTTTTGAAAAATGTTTGCAACCAAAAAATCCGCGATGGACAGAAAACGGCGACGGATGCGGTGCCTTGAGTACAAAATGCTTCGAGGTGTCGATCAGCGATTCTTTTTCCTGGGCGAACTTTCCCCAAAGTAAAAAAACAACGCCGGCCCTCAGGTCGGAGATGGTCCGGATCACCTGGTCGGTAAACGGTTCCCAGCCATGATTTTGGTGTGAACCGGCCTGCGAGGCACGCACGGTCAGGGTGGCATTCAGCAGCAGCACGCCCTGCCGGGCCCATTTTTCGAGGTTTCCGGTTTTTGGAATGGGAATACCCAGGTCGGTATTCAGTTCTTTATAGATATTCTGTAACGAGGGCGGCAGGGTTATGCCATCGGGAACCGAAAACGCCAGTCCATGGGCCTGTCCCCGGCCATGATAGGGGTCCTGCCCCAGGATCACCACCCGTACCGCTGTCAATGGCGTAAGATTAAACGCCGAAAAGATGAGTTTCCCGGGCGGGTAAACCGTATGGGATTTGATCTCCTCCTGAAGAAAATTTTTTAACTCCACAAAAGACTCGGTTTGAAATTCGTCGTGTAAAGCCAGCTTCCAGCTTTCTTCGATATCAGGTGCGGCTACTGTCATAGTCAATTTTTATACAATAAATCGATAAAAAAGTTGTTATTTAGTCGAATTGTGTATTACTTTGTATAAGCAAGAAACACTGATTGTAAAATTATGAAAAAAATACTGATCCTTCTGATAACACTTGCCTTTATTGCCCTGATGGCCACTTCCTGCGCCTCTACTTCCGATTGCGCGGCTTACGGAAACAGTGTGAAGAAGTACCAGAAAGA
>JBJKPL010000036.1:0-20263 GCA_046706345.1 Candidatus Sulfidibacterium sp. | reverse complement strand
GCACGATCCGGCGGCAATAACTGGCATCGTGCTGCGAGTGGGTGACCATCACGATGGTCATGCCCTGCTTGTTGAGGTCGCTCAACAAATTCATTACCACCTCGCCGTGCATGGAATCCAGGTTGCCGGTGGGTTCGTCGGCGCGCAGCAGTGTCGGACCTCCGACAATGGCGCGGGCAACGGCCACCCGCTGTTGCTGACCGCCGGATAACTGGGAAGGAAACAAGTCTTTCCGGTGACTGATCTCCAGTTGTTCGATCACCTGGTCCACCCGTTTTTTGCGATCCGCCCGCTTCATCCCCTGATAGATCAGCGGAAGCTCAATGTTGTCCCACAGACTCAGCTCATCGCTGAGATTGAAATTCTGGTAAATAAAACCGTTGGTGCGCTTTCTTAGGTTGTTTTTTTCCCGCTCCTGTAAGCGGTTGACATCCCGTCCCATAAAATAATAATGCCCATCCGTTGCTCCGTCGATCATTCCCAGCAAATTCAGCAAGGTGGATTTCCCGCATCCCGAAGGGCCCATCACGGCCATAAATTCTCCTTTTTCCACTTTTAAATTGATGCCTGTCAAGGCGGTGGTTTGAATGGTTCCCGATCTGAAGACTTTTTTTAGACCGATGGTTTCTATCATATTTTATGGCATTTTATTACAAATGTAAACTTTTCAGGAATTTCCCGTGACTGTTACAGCACATCCTAGCGTCCCTGAAAAGTTTACATCTGAAGTATTCAATAACTAAACCCAACTACTAAGGCACCAAATTTGTGCCATGACGCGCAAGCCATTGATAATCTTATAAATGAAATTTTTTAATTTGTTTGTGTAACTATTTGTGTTCGAAATCGTCCATATACTTGTACATCCATGTACATTTATTCGTACTTTTAATATCGATTTTTGAACCTGCTTTTTACAAGAAAATTATGTCTAAAAACAAAGCCCGGATCCTGATAGTCGACGACGATACGGATATTTTGCTGGCTGCGAAAATGTATCTCCGCCAACACTTTCAGACCATTCATACGGAAAAAAATCCCGAAAATATTCCGGATCTGCTCAAGAACGAAAGTTACGATGTTATTTTGCTGGATATGAATTTCTCGCGTGATGCAACCAGCGGGAAAGAAGGTTTTCACTGGCTGAACAAGATCCTGGAAATTGATCCCGCCGCCATCGTGATCTTTATTACCGGTTACGGCGATGTGGAACTGGCCGTTCAGGGGATCAAGGAAGGCGCTACCAACTTCATCCTCAAACCCTGGGAAAACAACAAACTGCTGGCCACCCTGGAAGCCTCACTGAAAATCCGGGAATCGAAAGTCGAACTGGAAAATCTCCGGGAAACCAACAAAATGCTGGTGGCCGATCAGGATCATGTGTTCAGCAACATCATCGGCACTTCCGATGCCATGAAAAAAGTGCTGAAAACGGTGGAAAAAGTCGCCAAAACCGATGCCAATGTGTTGATCCTGGGGGAAAACGGTACCGGAAAAGAAGTCATCGCCCGCGCCATTCACAGGGCTTCCCACCGGAAAGATCAGATGTTCATCAACGTGGACCTGGGTGCCATTACCGAAACCCTGTTCGAAAGCGAGTTGTTCGGTTACAAGAAAGGGGCGTTCACCGATGCCCGCGAAGACCGGCCGGGGCGGTTTGAAGTGGCGAACAAAGGAACCTTGTTCCTGGATGAGATCGGGAACCTGTTGCCCAATCTTCAATCCAAGCTCTTAAGTGTGTTGCAAAGCCGGAAAGTGGTCCGCCTGGGTTCCAGTAAGGAAATTCCCGTGGATGTCCGCCTGATCTGCGCCACCAACATGCCGTTGTATGAAATGGTTCGGGATAACAAATTCCGTCAGGATCTGCTCTACCGTGTCAACACCGTAGAGATCACCATCCCGCCGCTGCGTGAGCGCGTGGAGGACATTGAGCCCTTGCTGACCTATTACATTGAAACCTATTCCAAGAAATATAAGATCCCGCTCAAACGCATCAATGCCGGCACGTTGAAACGCCTTCAGATGCATAACTGGCCCGGCAACATCCGGGAACTGCAACATGCCGTGGAACGTGCCATCATCATGAGCGAGGGGAACATGCTGGAACCGGAGGATTTTTTCATGAATGAAAATACCAAAGAAAATCCACAGGACATCATCCCCGCCAACATGAATCTGGAAGATACCGAAAAAATGCTCATCCGGAAAGTGGTGGACAAATATGGTGGCAACATCAGTCGCGCTGCCAAGGAGTTGGGCTTGACAAGGGCTTCGCTTTACCGCAGAATAGAAAAATATGGTTTATAAAAAATTCAGATTTCAGATCATTCTACGGATAAGCCTGATCATCATCACCCTGTTCCTGATCTTCGCTTTCCAGGAGAAACCGGCTTACATCGTCAGTACGGTCATCCTTTCATCCCTGTTGCTGGCGCAGGTGATCTTTCTGATCCGTTATACCGAGCAAACCAACCGCAAGCTGACACGTTTTTTTGAATCCATCCGCCATTCCGACTTTATGGGTTCCTTTGTGGACAACGAAATGGGCAAGAGTTTTGATGCCCTGAGCCAGGAAATGAACCAGGTGATCGAGGCCTTTAAAAGGACCAAAACCGAGAAAGAAGAAAATTTCAACTACCTCCTGACGGTGATCCAGCATGTCAGCATCGGGGTGCTGGTGTTTAAACACGACGGCAAAGTCGATGTATACAACAATGCCGTGAAGCGATTGCTGCAGGTGAAACATGTACGGAACATCCGGGAGCTGAAAAAGATCTCCGAAGAGCTTTCCACCACCTTGATGGAGATCAGGGCAGGCGAAAAGAAACTGGTAAAACTCTACGTCGAAGACGAGCTGTTGCAGCTTTCCATCCATGCCACTGAATTTCTGATGCGCGGCGAAAAATATCTGCTGGTGTCGCTGCAGGACATCCATCCCGAACTGGAGCAAAAAGAAATCGAATCCTGGCAGATGCTGATTCGGGTGCTGACCCATGAGATCATGAATTCCATCACCCCGATCTCCTCCCTGGCTTCCACGGTTCAGGACATCCTCAGGGAATATCAGAAAACCCATGAGTTTGCCCGGGAGGAAGACCTGGAGGACCTTGAAAATATCGAAAGTGCCATTGCCACCATCGAAAAAAGAAGCAAGGGCTTGCTGAATTTTGTGGAGTTGTACCGAAACCTGACACGCATCCCCAAGCCGCATTTCCGGTATTTTTATATTGAAGAGATGTTTCAGCGTCAGCTGGAGCTGATGAACTCCAAGATCGAAAATCAAAACATCAATGTCGTCAGTCGCATTTTTCCTTCCGACCTCCGGCTGCTGGCAGACCCCGACCTCATCGATCAGGTGATGATCAACCTGCTGCTGAATGCCATCGACGCCATGAAAAACAACGACGGCGGCACCATTTCGCTGACGGCTTCGGTGAACCTGAACAACCGCACGGTGATCGAGGTGGCCGACAACGGCATCGGTATCGGTCCGGATGCCCTGGACAAGGTATTTATGCCCTTCTTTACTTCCAAAAAAACGGGGTCCGGCATCGGCCTTAGCCTGTCGCGCCAGATCATGCAAATGCACAAGGGAAGTATTTCCGTGCGATCCCGGCTGGGAAGCGGTGCGACTTTCACGCTGGTATTCTGAAAAAAACTGACCCGGGAAGCGAAAAAATACATGAGGGGCGCCATTCATGGCGCCCCTCATGATGATTTATGGGTTGATGTTGCCGCTGGATCCCATCGTGGAATGTCACGACGTTATTTTATCACACTTTTATTTTCTAGATCGTCTTGGAATACATCGCGTCGGTGGTCTTCAGCAACGGGTCGAAAGCCATGGCAATGTTCCGCACCACAAAAAAGCCTTCTTTGTGAACGTTCACCGTATTGCCTTCGATACTCACCAGCTGGTCATCCATCAATTCCTGCAGTTTTTCAGGTGTAAATTGCGTGACCTGCTTGATCTGCTCGGCGCTTTTCCCAAACTGAGCCCCCACCTCGTCGAAGTCCATCCGCCCGTTGCACATGATCTCGGTGATCACTTCGCGGACAATCAGATTCTCCGGTGTCATCACATAGGCTTTGTCCGGGGCCAGTCCGTTTTTGTTGATCTCTTCGATGTATTGCTTAAATGTTTTCACGTTCTGAATGTAAGCGCCCCAGAGCTGGGTGATGGAAGAGCTTCCAAAACCATACACCTGTCCGGTGGTTTCCCGGGTGACGTATCCCTGGAAGTTGCGATGCAGCGTTTTGTTCTTCAGCGCCAGACTCAGGTCGTCGTTTTCTTTGGCATAATGGTCCATGCCGATGGCCACGTATCCGGCATTGGTCAGGCCGTTGAGGCCTTCGAGAAACATCTCCAGTTTTTCATCCGGTGTGGGCAGGCCTCTTTTTTCCAGGATCTTCTGCGCCGATTTCACCCACGGCACATGCGCATAGGAAAAGGTAGCCAGCCGGTCGGGAGAGACTTCGATCACTTTGCGGATGTTTTCTGCAAAGCTTTCCCGCGTCTGTCCTGGCAAACCATAGATCAGGTCCAGGTTTACGCCATTGAAGCCGTTGGCTTTCATACGGGCTACCAGGTCTTCCACCGGCCTTTTGGATGGGATCCGGTTCACCAGCTTCAGGATGGCCGGGTCGAAATCCTGAACCCCGAGGCTGATGCGGTTGAATCCGGCGGCAGCCATGCGGTCGATATCTTCAAAGTCCAACTCTCCGGGATGACATTCGGCAGCGATCTCCGGTTTTTCCACGAAGTTGAAATTGTCATGGAACACCTGCATGATCTCTTCGATATAAGACATGTTGATGGCATTGGGTGTCCCGCCGCCCCAGTGGATCTGACTCACCTTCCGGTTGGGATCGAGGTATTTCGCCACTGTCTTGATCTCTTGGATGATGGCATCGATGTATGCGCGGATGACCTCTTCTTTCTGTGAAATCCCGGTGTTGCAGCCACAGAAATGACAAAGCCGGTTGCAGAAAGGGATATGCACATAGAACGAAATATTCTGCGGTTTGTCGTGGTTTGAAATTTCGATCTGCTCGATGTATTGTTCCGGTGTAAAACCGCCCTGAAAAAAGGTGGCCGGGGGATAACTCGTGTAACGCGGCCCGGGCCGGTTGTATTTTTTGAAAATTTCTAGGTTCATAACTCTGTCTTTATTAGGATTCAAAAATGCCTTGGCTGCCCCTGCCCCCCTAAAGGCGGAACCTCCTTGCAACGCTTGGGTAGAACGCCCCTTTAGGGGTTGGGGGTGCGACGGAATTATTATTTTTTTGAATACTCTATTTCATTCTTTATTAAGTAATTTCTTTATCTCCAATTTTGGTTTTTAGCCCAGTCGGTAATAAATCGGGCATTCTCAAACGGTGTTTCCGGCATGAATCCGTGACCCAGATTGAAAATCCAGTCCTGATGTTTTTGTCCGAAAGCGACTAATTTTTCCAGTTCTTTTTCGATGGCTTCCCGGGAAGCGAAAAGCACCCGCGGATCCAGGTTTCCCTGAAGTCCGACTTTCGGGTCCACCAACTTTCGGGCGTCCTCGATGGAGGTAAGCCAGTCGACGCTCAGAAAATCACAGACGTCAAAATCAACCATCGTGATGCCGTTTCCCAGGCCTTTCGGGAAAAAGATGAAAGGAATGCCTTCCGACCGCACCGCCGTGGCGATCTTCTTCACCGAAGGAAGGAAAAATTCTTTGTAAAATTCGTTGGGGATCAACCCGGCATTGGTTTCAAATAGCTGAAATGCCTCAATGCCGTGTTTGATCTGATTTTTTATGTAGATCAAGGTCATTTCGGTCACGGCATCAATCAATTGCGGCAAAATTTCCCGGTTCGCAAGCATCCATTTTACGGCATCTGAGAAATCCGAACGGCTGCCCAGTCCCTGGATCATAAAACTCAGCACCGTCAGCGGGGCCCCACAGAATCCGATCAACGGCGTGTTTTCAGGCCGGGTGGCCAGAATTTCATCGATCACACGATAGATGTAATTCAGTTTTTCCGGATCAGGGTTCATGTTTTTCAGCGGTTCGGTCATCACCTTGATGGGCTTTTCAAACACCGGGCCGTTGTCGGTGAAATCCAGGCCCATGCCCATGGCATAAGGGATCACCAGGATATCTGAAAACAGGATGGCGGCATCCACTCCAAGATCATAAACCGGAAGCAACGTCACTTCGGCTGCCAGTTTGGGGTCGCGCATCATTTCCCAGAACGTATGCTGCTCTTTGAGTTTGAGATACGAAGGGAGTACGCGCCCCGCCTGCCGCATAAACCACACCGGCGGCCGCTGGGTTTCTTTGTGATGTAAGGTGTCTAAAAAAACGGATGTCATTCGCTTCTGTTGCTTGGGTTTATAAATCTTTTGTGTTTCTGAGACTATTTGTTTTCGGCCATTTTTTCCAGAGCTGCCCGGTTGGCCTGGATCGTTCTCTCGATGTCCTGAGGCGTATGCGCATCGCTAACAAAGGCACATTCAAACTGCGAAGGCGCCAGGTAAATGCCGTTGTCGAGCGACAACCGGAAATATTCCGCAAAACGACCGGTATCTGATTTGGCTGCCTGGCTGAAAGAACGGACTTCATTCTCTTCGGTGAAGAACACCGTCAGCAGCGAACCAATTTGGTTGACCACCGCTTTCACGCCGGTTTCGGCAATATTCTTCCGGAAACCTTCGGCCAGCTTTTCGGCTTTCTTCTCCAGACTTTCGAAGATAGAGGGATTTCCGTTGAGGATCTTCAAGGCGGTATAACCGGCGGCCATAGCCAGCGGGTTTCCCGAAAGGGTTCCGGCCTGGTAAACCGGACCGCTGGGTGCCAGCATATCCAGAATTTCTTTTCTTCCGCCGTAAGCACCCACCGGCAAACCGCCGCCGATGATCTTTCCAAGCGTCGTCAGGTCGGGATGGATGCCGAAATATTCCTGTGCACCGCCGCGTGCCAGCCGGAAACCGGTGATCACTTCATCGAAGATCAGCAGCGCATGGTGTTTTTTGGTGATGTCGCGAAGTGCCTGCAGAAAACCTGGTTCCGGTGGCACCAGACCCATATTGGCAGCCACCGGCTCAACGATCACCGCAGCGATCTGGTTCGGGAAACTGGCAAAGAGCTTCTCTGCGGCTTCAGCGTCATTGTAAGGAGCGACCAGCGTATTCCCGGCAGTACCTTTGGTAACGCCCGGGCTGTCGGGAACCCCCAGCGTCATGGCCCCCGACCCGGCCTGGATCAGAAAACTGTCGGCATGGCCATGATAGTTCCCTTCGAATTTGATGATCCGTTCCCTGCCGGTGAAGGCACGCGCCAGCCGGATGGCACTCATGGTGGCTTCGGTTCCCGAATTGACCATTCTGACTTTCTCAACCGACGGCACCATGTCAACGATCAGCCGGGCCATTTGGGTCTCCAGCAGGGTGGGGGCGCCGAAGGAAGTGCCTTTTTTGGCCGTTTCGTTGATGGCTTTCAGGATCTCTTCGTGGGCGTGGCCCAGAATCAACGGTCCCCACGACGAAACGAAATCGATGTATTCGTTGCCGTCGATGTCATACACCTTCGACCCTTTGCCATGGTCGATGAAAACAGGCGGAATTCCCACACTTTTAAAGGCCCTTACGGGAGAGTTTACCCCGCCCGGGATGAGTTGTTGTGCGCTTTGAAACGCGTCGATGCTTTGGTTGTAGTCCATAAATAATCAATTCTTTCTGTTAAAATTCTTTATTTCAGCAGCATTTCGCCAAAATGTTTTGCGTGGTAGGTCAGGATCAGATCGCTACCGGCTCTCTTGATGGAGGTCAGAATTTCTTTCACGATCCGGTCTTCGTCAATCCAGCCTCTTTCGGCAGCAGCTTTCACCATGGAGAACTCACCGCTTACGTTGTAAGCTGCGATGGGCAGATCAAAACGATCTTTCGCTCTGCGGATGATGTCCAGGTAACTCAGTGCCGGTTTCACCATGATGATGTCGGCGCCTTCGATGATGTCCAGCTCGATTTCGCGCATGGCTTCATTGGACTGGGGCGGATTCATCTGATAGGTGGCCCGGTTCCCGAATTTCGGTGCACTTTCGGCAGCATCCCGGAAAGGACCGTAAAAGGCGGACGCATATTTGGCGGAATACGCCATGATGGGGACCATATAATATCCTTCTTTGTCGAGACCTTCGCGGATGGCTTTCACGCGGCCGTCCATCATATCGCTGGGTGCCACCATATCCACGCCGTGTTTGGCAAAGGTGATGCACTGAGCAACCAGCGAATTCAGCGTCTGATCGTTTTCCACGTCGCCGTCAACGATCACCCCGCAATGGCCGTGGGTGGTGTACTCACAGTTGCAAACGTCGGCAATGACATACATGCCGGGAACGTTTTTCTTGATGGCGTCGATGGCTCTCGGAATAATGGCGTCGTCATGAGCGGCGATCATACCGGTTTCGTCTTTTTCTTCCGGAATGCCGAACAAGATGACGGCACGAACGCCCACATCCATCAGCGATTTACATTCTTCAACCAGCAGGTCGATGGACAACTGATAATTTCCGGGCATGGAGACAATGGGATTCTTCACGCCTTTTCCGGGACAGGCAAACAACGGCATGATGAGGTCGTCGGTGGTTACTTTGGTTTCGGTTACCATATCCCGTAAAACGGAATTGTAACGCAATCTTCTAAGTCTTGTTGTTGGAAAGCTCATGATTTAATTTTTTTAATGGAAATAACGTAAAATTTCATTTTTTAGGCCCTGTGTATCCGGTTTCTGCGCCGTGATGATCTCGGCCCGGCAAAAACCGGAAATGGCCTCCGTGGTAGTATTCCCGATAGACAGGATCCTTAACGGGAAATGGTCTTTCGCACCCCGGTGATAAAAATGGTAGAAATTCGAAAAACCCGAAGGACTGCTGAAAACCAGCAGTCCGTAACGGTTGTTTTGGATCTCTTTCAGTATATTTTCGTCGCAGCGTTCTTCAGCTACTGTTTGGTACACGTCTATTCGTTGCACTGCTGCGATATCATTCAATTCATTAAACAAAAAATCGGGCGCCAGATTGCCCTGAACCAATAATAGATTGTCGCTTTCGCGGATCACTTCCGATTTCAGATAACCTGCAAAATCCGTGGAAGTTTTGCCTTCGTTCACAAAGTCGGGATCCCCATGGTATTTTTGCAGGGCTCTGGCCGTTCCGCCGCCGATGACAGCGGTGTTTAATCCGGACGGGAAAGCGATCTTCAGCTGCTCCAGTGCGTTCCAAAAATGGATCACGCCGTTTTTACTGGTGAAAATCACCAGAGTGAAGCGGTTCAGATCCCGGATCACTTCCTTGATTTCATCCGATAAGGGAAGGGCTTCGGTACGGATCATCGGCAGATTGAAAAAGGAAATACCACTGCCTTCCAACGCCGATTTGAGTTTTTGGGCTTGTTCGAAGGGCTGTGTGCTGATGACCGATTTTTCCCCGGGGATCCTATTTGTTTGGTTGGCGCTCAATGCTTCCTATAATTTCTAAGGCTCCCTGTTTCAGAAAGGAAGCAGCCAGTTGTTGTGCGGTTTCCACTGCCTGGGCAGCGCTGCTTTTCACAGTTTCCTGGATCGACCGGCTGCCGTCGGGCGACAAGACCTGGGCGGTCATGGTGATCTCCCCGTCTTTCACCTCTGAATGACATGCAATCGGGACCTGGCAGCCGCCACCAAGGGCTGCCAGGAAACCATACTCTGCCTGGGCCATGATCCAGGTATCCGGGTGATTGATGCCTGCCATCAGCGAATCGATGAACGGATCTTCTTCGCGTGTTTCGATGGCGATGATCCCTTGTGCCGGAGCATGGATCATCTTATCAATTGCTACCAACTCGCTGATCACCTCTCCCAGTTCCAGCCGCTGAATGCCTGCCGCAGCCATGATTGTAGCAGTGCAATGACCGGAACGCCACTTCTTTAAACGAGTTTCTACATTACCACGAATATCAACAACCTTAAACTTCGGGTTCATCGCCAGAAGTTGTGCCCTCCGTCTGACGCTGGAGGTGCCTATAACATCATTTTCATTTAAGTCTTCCAGGGTCCTGCCTTGTTCGGCCACAAAAGCCTCGCGGGCCTCGCCGCGCTCCAGCACGGCACCCAGTTTCAGCGATTCCGGAAGATCCGTGGGCAGGTCCTTCATGCTGTGCACGGCCAGATCGATCTTACCGTCCAGCAACGCCTGTTCGATTTCTTTCGTGAATAAGCCTTTGTCGCCAATTTTGGACAAGGCCACATCCAGAATTTTATCCCCTTTGGTGTGGATGATCTCCAGGGAAAAAGTGATTTCCGGAAATTGTTGTTCTAATTCTTTTTTTACTCTTTTGGCCTGATACAGGGCAAGCTTGCTGCCGCGGGTGCCAATTTTTACCTCTTTACTCATACTGCTTACAATTCAAAAAAACCCTCAGCCATCGTGATGAAGTCTTTGCTGTTGTCGACTTCCTTGGAGATGCTTTTCAGGTTTTTAATGAAAACCCGGGCAAATTTTTCTGTGATATGTTTTGAATATTCTTCTAATAAATCGTGTTCTTTCAACGAACGGATCTTCATGAACTCTTCCATTTCTGCCTGGTTGAGTTCCTGAAAGTTCTTTTTGATCTTCAGGATCATGGGGACCAGCTCCTGCTCGTGCTCCCAGTCGGTGAAGTTTTCTGTGGCCCGGTCGATGATCTCCATGGCCACGTTAATTTCTTTTTTCCGGTTGTGGTTGGTGTTGTGCACGATGCTCTGCAGGTCATCGATGGTGAAAAGCTCCACGCCGTCAATTTCGGCAATCCGGTCTTCGATGTTGCGCGGTACCGAAAGATCAAAATACGACTGGATGTTTTCGCTGCCGCGCAGCCCGATGACTTTTTTTACCGTTTCCAGCTTGATAATGGGCTCTTTGGCATCGGTGGCAATAAAGATCATGTCGCATCCCGGAAGGTATTGTTCGATTTCCGCAATGCTGATGGCTTTCCCGCCGTAAATCTCGGCCACTTCCTGGGCTTTCGACAAGGTCCGGTTGGCCACAGTCAGCGATGCAAACTTGGTTTTTCTTAGATTGTTCAGTACCAACTGCGCCGTTTGCCCGGCACCGATCATCATCACATGAAGTTCCGGCATCCGTACAAACCGCTGATGTGCCAGGTTAACGGCGGCGGCGCTGGCAGATGCAGAACCGCGGCTAATATCGGTTTTGGTGCGGACCCTTTTTCCGATCTCAAAAGCCTTGGTGAAAAGCCGCCTTAAAATTTTGTCGGTGGACTTGATCTCTTCGGCATAGCTGAAAGCTTCCTTTACCTGACCGATAATCTGGTCTTCACCGAGGATCATGGAGTCGATACCCGAAACCACCTTGAACAGGTGTTCCACCATTTCTGAATTTTCCTTGAAATAAAAATAGGAGGCCTGCGAATTGTCATAGCCTTTTTCCCTGCCCAGCTCATGTAAAATGGTGTCGGCGGCTTCTTTGGTTTTTTCTTTGGAGCAATTGTAGTAAATTTCGCTGCGGTTGCAAGTGGAAAGGATCACCATGCCTTCAATGTATCCGCTTTGTAAACAGTTTTCAGCTATTTTCGAGATTTCTTCCTTGCTGAAGGAGAAGCGCTCTCTGACGACTAAGTCTGCTGATTTATAGCTGATTCCTATTAAACCTGTCATTTTTCTCTGGTTCGATTTTTTTGTAATGCAAAGAACGTGGGAGAATCTGTATGAATTCTGAAATTAGATAGAAAAATATGTAGATTTATTAATTTATAAAAATTACAAATAATGGGCTGGTTAGCTGGAGTAAGGCTGTGTAAGGCATCACAGCCAGCGAAGGCTGGCGACGAGGGTCAGGAAAAAGTGATAACAAATTTGTGTTCCGCATTTTGTGGGTGAAATTCATAGGTGACTTTCATGCTGTAATAATCGGTGATCTTTCGGACGATGGCCAGTCCGATACCCATGTAGCCGTCTTTCGAAGCCCTGGAAAATTGCTCGAAAAGCTCTTCCGTGGGGACCCCCGGATCTTCTCCCGAGTTAGAAATCACCAGGGTTTTTTCCGTTACCCGGATATGGATGAAACCTTTTTCCACATTGTGTCTGACGGCATTTTTGATCAGGTTGTTGATGAGGATCTCCGCCAGATTCTTATCCATGATCAGTGTGGGACGGCTTTCGGTTTCGACGGTAACCGTGATCTGACGGGTTTCGATCAGCGGTTCGAAATTTTCAAGTTGCTCACGGATGATGCTTTCCAGGTCGATGCGGGTGAGGTTGGTGAACTGATTTTTGTCGATACGAGCGATCAGCCCCAGGCTTCTCACAATTTCCGAAAGGCGGTTGGTAGCCGAATAAATCGATCCTGCCAGCTTGAACTGGGCTTCGTTGAGCGACTCCTGGAACAGCAGGTCGGTTTTGTTTTTGATCACTGCCAGTGGTGTCTGTACCTCATGCGACAGGTTGCCGGTAAATTCTTTTACCCCTTCATAATCATTGATGATCTTGTCGATCATTTTGTTCAACACGCGATTCATCTCGTTGAACTCGATGATCTCGGAAGAAGAAAACGCTTCTTTTTGCGGATTGCTCAGGCTGAATTCCTGGATCCGGTGCAGCGTGTCGAAGAAATCGGCCCAGATCTTGCCGAAAATATAACGGTTCAGAAAATACGCCAGCAGGATGAAAAGCAGCAGCATCAGGGTGGTGATCAGCGCCACCCGCTCGATGAGGATGTTGGAAGCGATGAGCGACTTATAGATGCTGATGCGGTAGAAAGTCCCGTCTTTGCTCTGAACCACGGTGGTCAGTCTTCGGTAGGGGGAATAAAAACGCTGCACATTGTTGAAGAGTACCGTGTCCTTGAACTCAAAAGTTGGGGCGCGATGCGGGTTTTCCACTCTTTCGATGTTAATGGGTTCGCTGGCGATGAATTTCACATTTTTCATCGTGGGCGTCTGGTAGACCTCGTTGAGCACAAAGTGGATCCGGTCGTAAAGTTCATTGTTCACCTCCTTTTCCACCAAATTCTGCATGATCACATACAGTCCGATACCCCCCAGAAAGAAAACAACGAGGGTGATCGTCACAAAATACAATGTGGTCTTGGTCAGCAGTTTCATTCGGCCTCGAATTTATACCCTACTCCGTAAATGGTCTGGAAATAATCTTTGGCTCCTTTGTCCCTGAGTTTCTTCCGCAGGTTTTTGATCTGGGCATAAACGAAGTCAAAGGAATAGGAAAAGTCCATGTTCTCGCCCCAGAGCTGGCTCGCCAGGCTTTCCTTGGCGATCACCCGGCCCGAATTGGAGGCAAAGAACACCAGCAGCTCGAACTCCTTTTTCGTCAGCTCCAGCGGCTCGCCCTTGACCGTCACCTTAAAATGATCGGGGAAGATGGTCAGGTCACCGGCCACGATCTGGCTCTCGCCATTGAAGTGGATCCGCCGGATCAGCGATTTGATGCGGGCATTCAGCTCGGCCAGGTTGAAGGGCTTCACCAAATAGTCGTCGGCACCGAACTCCAGGGCCTTCACCCGGTCGTTGATGGCATCGCGTGCCGTGATCACGATGATACCGCACTGCTTCTTCATCCGCTTCAGCGCCTTGATCAGATCCACTCCCGTACCGTCCGGCAGATTGATGTCGATCAGCACACAGTCGTAATTGAAAAAGTCGATCTTGTTCAGGCCTTCGGAGAAACTAAAAGCCTGTTCGCAGGTATATCCTTCGGGCTTCAGGTAGGCCAGAATGGATTCCTGGATTTCGTGATCGTCTTCAACAATGAGTAACTTCATAAGCTGCAAATTTATCATTTTAATGATTATCAGCCTGCGATCTGAAAATCCGATAACTGTTAAAAATCCCAAAGCGTTCCCGCGAAACCGGGCATTTTCGTAATTTAGCACGACGCGCAAAAACTAAAAAATTACTTGTTATGGAAAAGAAAAAGTTTGCCGTAGTCCTTTCGGGATGCGGCGTTTACGATGGGGCCGAAATTCATGAAGCCACCCTGACGATGCTGGCCGTCATGGAAGCAGGGGCTGTCTATCAGTGCTTTGCCCCTGATGTGGACCAGTATCATGTGGTCAACCACCTGACAGGAAAAGAAATGAATGAGAATCGGAATGTGCTGGTAGAATCGGCACGGATTGCCCGCGGCAATATCAAGCCGCTGAGTGCATTCCAGGCCAAAGATTATGATGCACTGATCTTTCCGGGCGGTTTCGGCGCGGCCAAAAATTTGTCTACCGTCGCCTTTGACGGTGCGGATGCGAAAGTAAATAAGGATGTGGAACATGCCCTCCGTCAGATGCTCGAGCACCACAAACCCATCGGGGCCCTGTGTATCGCTCCGGCCGCCGTGGCCAAGGTCATTCAGGGCGTCGAAGTCACCATCGGAAGTGATCCCGGAACGGCAGAAACGATCCGGAAAATGGGAGGGAAGCACGTGAATACCGAACACGGCCAGGTGGTTCACGATCCGAAATACAACGTCTTTACCACTCCCTGTTACATGCTTGAAGCCACCATCCTGGATATCCGGAAGGATGCCACGCTGGTGGTCAACGAGATGATGAAGGCAATACAATAGTCAGGCGATCGTCTCACGACTGTCTAACTTCCTGGCAAGAACCGCTCAAATAAAAACTCATACCTGATTTTATGAACCGAATCACCTCCCTTTTCAACATCAAGTATCCCATCATCCAGGCCGGGATGATCTGGTGCAGCGGCTGGCGGCTGGCGTCGGCGGTAAGCAATGCCGGTGGCCTGGGGCTCATCGGATCCGGCTCCATGCATCCCGAAGTATTGGAAGAGCACATCGTGAAATGCAAAAAGGCCACCGACAAACCCTTCGGTGTCAACGTACCGTTGCTGTATCCCCAAACCGACGAGCTGATGGAGATCATCGTACGTCAGGAAGTGAAGATCGTTTTTACCTCGGCAGGCAATCCGAAAAAATACACGCCTTTTCTCAAAGAAAAAGGCATCACGGTGGTTCACGTGGTTGCCAACCGGAAGTTTGCGCTGAAATCGGCGGAAGCCGGTGTGGATGCCATCGTCGCCGAAGGGTTTGAAGCCGGCGGTCATGACGGTTTTGAAGAGACCACCTCCCTGGTGCTCATCCCCCTGATCCGCGAAAGCGTCGACCTTCCCCTGATTGCTGCCGGCGGCATGGCTTCCGGAAAAGCCGCCTTTGCCGCCATGGCCCTGGGGGCCGACGGCGTGCAGATCGGAAGTCTGTTTGCCGCTTCCCGGGAATCTTCGGGCCATGAGGCCTTTAAAAATAAAATCGTGACCTCCGGCGACGGCGATACTTATCTCACCATGAAAAGCCTGGTTCCCGTGCGCCTGCTGCGCAATGCCTTCTTCGAAAAAATCCGCCATGCCGAACTTTCGGGCGCCGGCCCAGAAGAACTCCGGTCGCTGCTGGGAAAAGGCCGCGCCAAGAAAGGCATGTTCGAAGGGGATCTCGACGAAGGAGAACTGGAGATCGGCCAGGCCGCGGCCCTGATCCACGGGGTGAAACCTGCCGCCGAAATTGTCCGTGAGATCGTGGAAGATTTTAACCTGACGGCCACCCGCATGGGAACACAACGCTGGTAAAATTTAGACAGGATAAAAAATAAATATTTCGTAGGTTTGTATCCGGACAATAACAGTAATTTATCAGAACATGAACTTTAAACTTACGGAAGAGCAGCGCATGATTCAGCAGGCTGCCCGCGATTATGCCCAGCGCGAACTGATCCAGGATGTGCTGGAGAGAGAAGAAAAAGCCGAATTCCCCGAACACCACATAAAAAACCTGGCCGAACTTGGATTTATGGGCATGATGGTGTCGCCGGATTATGACGGTTCCGGCATGGATACCGTGTCTTATGTGCTCGCCATCCAGGAGATTGCCAAGGTGGATGCCTCCGTGGCAGTGATCATGTCCGTCAACAATTCCCTGGTTTGTTACGGCCTGGAGCGTTTCGGTAACGAAGAACAAAAACAGATATATTTAAAACCCCTGGCCCGGGGAGAAGTGATCGGCGCTTTCCTGCTGTCGGAACCCGAAGCCGGCTCCGATGCCACCCACCAGCATACCGTCGCCGAAGACAAAGGCGACCATTATGTGATCAACGGAACCAAAAACTGGATCACCAATGCTTCTTCCGGATCGGTTTATATCGTGATGGCCCAAACCCATCCTGAAAAGAAATCCAGAGGCATTAACGCTTTTATCATCGAAAAAAATACCCCCGGCATCACCCTGGGACCCCACGAAAATAAAATGGGCATGCGCAGTTCCGACACCCATTCGGTGATGTTCTCGGATGTGAAAGTCCCCAAAGAAAACCGGATCGGGGAGGATGGATTCGGTTTTAAATTTGCCATGATGGTGCTCGAAGCCGGGCGCATCGGCATAGCCTCACAGGCCCTGGGTATTGCAACGGGCGCTTTTGAACGTGCCGTGGCTTATTCCCAGGAACGTAAAGCCTTCGGTACCGAGATCTTTAACCATCAGTCGCTGGCCTTCAAGCTTTCCGACATGGCCGTGAAGATCGAAAATGCCCGGAATCTCTGCCTGAAAGCCGCCTGGCTGAAAGACCAGGGAGAATCCATTACCGTGGCCGGCGCCATGGCCAAACAATATGCCGCCGACATCGCCATGGAAGTGACAACGGAGGCCGTTCAGATCCACGGAGGCTATGGTTATGTGAAGGAATACCACGTGGAACGCCTGATGCGCGAAGCCAAACTGACCCAGATCTATGAAGGGACTTCTGAAATCCAGAAGATCATCATCTCCAGAAGCCTGCTGAAAGAATAAACGGAGGACCTGCAGGCCCTTTTCAGGGATTATAAAACTTGATCGGGAAGACTGTTTTTTGAAAAATCAAACGGTTAAAAAACATTATTTTTTCTTAATAAATAGTTTGCATGCGTAATAAATTGTAAAAAATTTTTATATTTGAGCGATCATCAGAATAAAACATTCAAAATATCATGAAAATACTGGTTTTAATAAGCAACGTGCCTGACACGACAACCAAGGTCAGGTTTACCGGGGATAACAAATCCTTTGATACCAACGGGGTGCAATGGATCATCAATCCCTGGGATGAGTTGGCGCTGACCCGGGCCATGGAGTTAAAGGAAGCCGGGGCTGTGGAAAGTATTACGGTTGCCAACGTAGGAACGCAAATCACGGAAAGTACGCTTCGCAAAGCCCTGGCCGTGGGTGCCGACGACGCCATCCGCGTGGACGCCGCCCCGCAGGATGCTTTTTTTGTTGCCAGCCAGCTGGCAAAAGTGGCCGAAGGCTACGATGTCATCCTGGCGGGGATCGAAGCCTCGGATTATAACGGTGCCGGCGTCGGCGGGATGCTGGCAGAATTGCTGGGTGTCAACTCGGTGTCGGCCGTTTCAGGTCTGGAGTTCGAGAACGGATCATTGAAAGTGCACCGCGACATCGACGGCGGTTCCCAGGTTTTGTCCGTTCCCACCCCCATGGTGCTGATCGTACAAAAAGGGATCGCCATGGAGCCGAGGATCCCGGCCATGCGCGGCATCATGATGGCCCGGAAAAAACCGCTCAATGTGGTCCCGGCCGTGGATGCCGAAGCCAAAACCGAGTTCCTGGGCTTTGAACTGCCGGAACCGAAAGCAGCCTGCAAGATGGTGGAAGAAGACAATGCCAAAGAATTGATCCGCCTGCTGCACGAAGAAGCCAAAGTCCTTTAATCCTAACCTTAAAACACAGAAAAATGTCAGTTTTAGTATATACAGAAAATTGGGATGGCAAATTCAAAAAGCTGAGCTATGAAATGGTCTCGCTGGCAGCTGCCATCGCCAAAGAAATGGGCATCACCGTCACAGCGCTTTCCATAGGCCATGTGGCCGATGACGAATTGAAATCGTTGGGAAAGTACGGTGCGAACAAGGTGCTAAATGTCCGGGACAACCGCTTTGAATCCCTCGACAACAAGGCCCTGGCCGATGCAGTAGCCAAAGCGGCGGCCCAGGAAGACGCCAAAGTCATCATCCTGGCCCACAACAACGAAGGCAAGGCCATCGCACCCCGGGTTTCCGTCAAACTGAATGCCGGACTGGTTTCCGGCATCATCGGAACGCCCGTGAGTGTGGATCCTTTTGTGGTCCGCAAAAAAGTCTTTACCCAGAAAGCCTTCGCCAACATTCACATCAAGTCCGACATCCGCGTGCTGACCTTTGCGCCGAACTCTTTCGAGATCGTCGAAAATGCCGTCGATACGACCGTCGAAACCTACGATCCGCAGATCGCCGACGGCGAATTCAACACGAAAGTGCTGGATACCCACAAGATTACCGGTAAGGTGCTGCTGACGGATGCCGAGATCGTCGTTTCCGGCGGCCGGGGGATGAAAGGTCCCGAAAACTGGGGCGGACTGGAGGAACTGGGCGAACTGCTGGGCGCCGGCATGGCCTGCTCGCGGCCCGTATCCGACGAAGGATGGCGTTCGCATGAAGAACATGTGGGACAGACCGGAAAGATGATCGCACCGAATCTCTATCTGGCTTTTGGAATCTCGGGAGCCATCCAGCACCTGGGCGGGGTGAGCTCCTCGAAAGTCATCGTCGCCGTCAACAAAGATCCGGAAGCGCCGATCTTCGAAGCCGCCGATTACGGCATCGTCGGCGACGCCTTTAAAGTGATACCTCAATTAATAGAGGCTGTTAAAGAAATGAAGACAGCCTGATAACCCACCTATATTAACCTCAAACTGAATCGGGCCGGAAATTTTCCGGCCCGATTTTTTTATTGTTTTAATTTTTCTTCTTTTAAAACTTTTTCGGCTACATTGTTTTTATAAAGGATACATTTCTTTGTCTTCCCGTCTTTGGATTTTACTACGGCCATTCCGTTTAACTTGTCATTTTTCCAGATTCCATCCAATCTTTCGCCGTTGGGATTAAAGAGAGTCCCTTTACCGTTTCTCAGATTGTTCTTCCACCTGCCCTGGAATTTCATCCCGTTGGTCCACCGGAAGGTGCCGATGCCACTTCTTTGGTTATTTTTCCATTGGCCCCAATAGCCCTGGTTGGGAAGGAAATGAAATAAATAGGTGTCGGGATCTTTCAGATGCAGGATCATCTGGAATTTGTTGGGGTACTTTTTCATGGCCGGATAGAGGTATCTTGCCGTCGAAGAATATCCCAATTGGTCCAGGACTACATAATCCGTACCTTGTTTCTCCAGATATTCGATTTCGTCTTCCCGGTTGATGGTGTTATCAATGCCCGTCACATATTTTCCCGAGTAGAGATAGAACAAGGCGCCTTTCCGGCAGCAAGTCACGGAGGTATCCGCCGCATTTTTTTTGATCCATTCGGCAATTTTAAAATAGTTCTGGTAGTTTTTCTCATACCGACCTTTGGCTTCCCTTTCCAACGTGAGTAAGGCTCCCCTTCCGTAGCTTTTTACAGACATCAAACTTATGGCAACCAGAACAAGATACACGACAGTCGGGTTTTTGATCTTTACGATTCGAAACCATGCCAAGCTGACCAGCTCAGCAATCCCGTTAATAAAAAGAAAAGTAAGCACGGGGATCAAGGGCAGCATAAAGCGCGTGCCAACCCATACCTCGGGCCAGAGCATTAAAATCCCGAAGGAAGCAAGGAGATAAAAGAGGAAAAATCGATTAAATTTCCGAAGCCGGATCAGGCCATAGATCATCACCAGCAGAATCAGGATGCCGATGATCCATTCCGTGACAGTGATGGGCTGTTTGTAACTTGAAATACGGATGCTGTTAAAAGTCCCCATTGGGATTTCACGGGTAATATATCTTTCGAGGTTGTGCCAGATACGCGAAAACCAGTCCCCCAGAGCCAGGGTCCCCAGTTCAGGCCGGTAGGGATTTTTTTTAACCAGCTCACTAAGATAGTCGTTTCCACCGAGACGCCTGGTTCGGATATACCATGGCAACCCCAGCAGGAAAAACCCGGTGGTCAGCGTAATCAGATACTTCCAGTGCTTCTCAAAAACCAGAAAAAGGGCAACCCCTACGAAAAGCGCCACCCCAAAAGATCGGATCTGATAAGTGAAAGAAACACAGAGAATCAACAGGAAAAAAAGTAAATTCTTTTGTACGGGTTGTGAAAAATCCGTCTCCATCAGCAACCACAAACTCAGCATCGAAAAAAACAAAAAGGAAATTTCACTCATCATGATGGTGGCATACCGCAATAAAAAGTAGTTAAAAATAAGGAATAAGCAGGTAATAAAAGGGATATGAT
>JBJKPL010000035.1:0-7641 GCA_046706345.1 Candidatus Sulfidibacterium sp. | reverse complement strand
TGACATCCGTATAGCCTTCCACAAGAAAACAATTGTCCTTTCGGACGATCTCGTTCCGGGCAAAAAAGATACCGTACAGGCTTTTACTTTTATTGTAAATATCTGATTCCGGCGAATTCAGATACTTGGCGACGGTTTTTTCCGCCGTCAGCACCCTGCCGCCAAAACCGATGATCTTTCCGGTAAGGTTATGAATGGGGAAGATCACCCGGCCACGAAAACGGTCCACCAGCCGGTCGCCCTTTTCGATGGAAAGTCCTGTTTTCAGCAGCAGCTCTTTCTTATAACCGTTTTTCAGGGCATGATCGGAATAGGAATCCCTTCCCGGGGCAAAACCGAGTTGAAATTTACGGATGGTTGCTTCCAGAAAATCACGCTCTTTCAGGTAGGTAAGGCCCACCGATTTTCCCTCTTCGTGATTAAAAAGATAATCCTGGAAGTAGGAAGAGATGAAGGCATTCAGGTTGAACAGGCTTTCCCTGGAATCCATCATTTCCTGTTCTTCGGCCGTGAGTTGCTCCTCTTCGATGTCGATGCTGTATTTTTTGGCGAGATAGCGCAGGGCTTCGGGATAGGAATAATGTTCGTGTTCCATGATAAAACCCACCGAATTGCCGGCCTTCCCGCAACCAAAACACTTGAAAATGCCTTTGGCCGGCGAAACGGTAAACGAAGGCGTCTTCTCGTTGTGAAACGGACACAGTCCGATGAGGTTCACACCCCTACGTTTCAGGTTAACAAAGTCACCGACAACGTCTTCGATCCGGGCCACCTCCAGGATGGTTTGTATGGTATCTTGTTTTATCACAAAGCGGAAAATATGACGCTAAATTAATACAAAAAAGAGGTGAAAAGGTAAGAAAAAATGGGGATAAAAAAAGAGAGGTAACCAGGACGGTTACCTCTCAAAAACCAACAATTATGAAAACCCTTTAAACAAAGCAAAATGTAAAAAAGAACTTTACTCTTGCATTTGTCTGTTGCAAATATACGACAATTTTATCGATTTGGTTAAATCTTTATAAAAAAAGTTGTTAATTTTTGTTAATCCCTATGGCTACTGCACTTGATCTCTTAATTTTGTGCAATGAATAAGAAACTGACAGCCTTAATCATAACACTGGTTACTTTAGCGAGTTGCGGATTACTTTTGGTTCAGGTATACTGGATCAGGAATGCCATCATGGTCCGCCAGGCCATGTTCAACCGTGACGTGAATCAGGCGATGAGCCATGTGGTTTTCACCCTGGATAATTTAAGGTATCAGTCCTATTTTCTCAATACCAAAACCCTCTATCAAAAGAACCAGGATGCCTTTGCTTTGTTCGATTCCATCAACTCGGACCTGATCACCCATCAGCCCACCCTGAACAGTGTGGATGACATCACCCGGTATCTGAAAAAGCGCAATCAGCTGAACAAGGCCTACAGCAAGTTGTTCAATTCATTCCAGAACAGCGACAACATGAACTTCTTCACCACCCACCAGGATGCCATCGATTCGCTGATCTCCAACGCGCTGCAAAAGAAACACATCTGGACCACCTTCGAATACGGGATCTACAATCCGTTGAACAACACCATGATCTTCCAGAAGACGGGAAAATATCCCGAAAGGCTGCTGAACAACAGTTTTGTATTTAATCTGGCCCCCATCGGCAACAACCTGCAGTTTCCGCTGAAATTTCTGCTGTATTTTCCAAAGGAACAATTATTTATTGTCAGCACCTTGTATAAATTGCTTTTGGTTTCCATGCTGTTGTTTTTGATCCTGATCGGATCTTTTTCCTTCAGTATCTACATCATCAATAAGCAGAAGAAGTTATCGGTCATGAAAAACGATCTGATCAACAACATGACCCACGAGTTCAAGACGCCGATTTCCACCATTTCGCTGGCCTGTGAGGTGCTGAGTGACGAATCGGTGAAAAAATCACCCGAACTTTTCCAGAATTACATCGGCATCATCGGCGAGGAGAACCGCAGACTGGAAACCATGTCGGAGCACATTTTACGGTCGGCCACCCTGGAAAACGGGAAACTAAAGTTACACAAGGACATCATCAATGTACATGATCTGGTGCTAAAAGCCGTGGACCGTAAAAAACTGAATGTGGAAAGCAAAGGCGGTGCCATCACCACCCAACTAAATGCCACCCTTACGATGGTAAACGGAGATTCCACGCACCTGACCAATGTGTTTACCAATTTACTGGACAACGCCTTAAAATATAACATCAAAGAACCCGTTATTCAGGTGAGCAGCAAAAACCTGCAGGACGGGATCCTGATCAGTGTAAAAGACAACGGAATTGGCATCAGCAAAGCCAACCAAAAGAAAATTTTCCAGAAGCTGTACCGTGTTCACACCGGGAACGTCCACGATTTCAAAGGTTTCGGCCTGGGACTCAACTATGTCAAGGGCATTGTCGAACAGCACGAAGGAAAAATAACAGTCGAGTCGGAATTGGGAAAGGGCTCGATATTTCATGTATATTTACCTAACGAAAAATTAAAATAAGTTATGGAAGAAAAAATCAATGTGTTACTGGCAGAAGACGATCGGAATCTGGGAAGTATTTTAAAATCCTACCTGGAGGCCAAAGGATTCCGGACCACTTTATGTGAAAACGGAAAAGTGGCGCTGGAAGCTTTTAAAAAGGAAGAATACCAGTTTTGTATTTTCGATGTGATGATGCCGGTAATGGACGGATTTACGCTTGCCAAAGAAATCAGAAAACTCGACAAAAAAGTGCCTTTGCTTTTTCTGACTGCCAAGACCATGCAGGAAGACAAGCTGGAAGGTTTTGAACTGGGAGCCGATGATTACATCACCAAACCCTTCAGTATGGAAGAACTGCTCTTGCGGTTGAAGGCCATTCTGCGGCGCAGCAACATGGAAGACAGCAAACATGTAAACCACATTTACAAGTTTGGTAAATACACTTTCGATTACGACCACCAGCATCTGAGCATTGGAAAAAAGCAGGAAAAGCTCACTTCCAAAGAGGCGGAGCTGCTCCGGTTACTCTGCGACCATCTGAATGAAGTGCTGGACCGCACGGTTGCCCTGAACAAGATCTGGTACGACGACAGTTACTTCAATGCCCGTTCGATGGATGTTTACATCACCAAGCTGAGGAAATTCCTGAAAGACGATCCCAACGTGGAACTCATCAACGTGCACGGGGTGGGCTTTAAGCTGGTGGCACCCCAGGCTTAAATACCTGGTTAAACATTGATTTCCGTGACCTTCGGCTTTCCGGCATCGCCATGGTATTCGGCGTTGCCGAAGCCCAGGATGGGAAAAAAGATAAACGGAAGAAAAATCAATCCGAGGGTAAACGCTTCATCTTTTCCGAAACTTTTCGACAACAGGTTGGTTACCCAAATGGTCACGACCACATTGGCAATCGGGACAAACAGCCAAAGGACCCACCATTCCTGTTTCCCGACCATTTGCAGTAAGACAATAAAATTGTAAAACGGGACCAGGCAGGCCCAACCGGGTTTTCCGGCTTTCTGGTAAACCCGCCAGGTGCCGGCGATCTTCAGAAAACCCAAAAACAGGATCATACCCACCAGGGATACAATGGTGGTCGTATCGAGAGCATTAAAGTTTTCCATAACAGTAAATTTAGTTAGACATTCATTTCGGGGATCTCTCCTTCCACCAGAAGCGGTGCGCCGGTCCTGGCGACGATTTCTTCCACAGAAACACCGGGTGCGCGTTCAACCAGGCGGAAACCCCGCTCGGTCACATCCACCACGGCCAGGTCCGTAACGATTTTCTTTACGCAATTCACCCCGGTCAATGGCAGGGTACATTTTTTCAGTAATTTGGGATTGCCTTCCCGATCGGTGTGGGTCATGGCCACGATGATGTTTTTTGCAGAGGCCACCAAATCCATGGCTCCGCCCATGCCTTTCACCATCTTTCCGGGAATTTTCCAGCTGGCGATATCGCCTTTTTCCGTTACTTCGAAAGCGCCCAACACCGTCAGGTCGATATGGCCGCCGCGGATCATGGCAAAGCTGGTGGCTGAATCAAAAAAAGAGGCCCCTTTGGTGTAGGTAACGGTCTGTTTTCCGGCATTGATCAGGTCTGCATCTACGTGGTCCTTTGTGGGGAACGGTCCGATGCCGAGCAAGCCGTTTTCAGATTGTAAGACCACTTCCACCCCCTGGGGGATGTAGTTGGCGACCAGCGTGGGAATACCGATTCCCAGGTTCACGTAATAGCCGTCTTCGAGTTCCTGTGCAATTCGTTTTGCGATTCCGTTTTTATCAAGACTCATCTTTATTTCTTTTTAATGGTTAATGAAATTCCGGGGTCCCCGGGGTTAATCACGGGTGGTGGTGAATTCGATCCTTTTTTCAAAATGGTCGCCCTGGAGGATGCGCTGGACAAAGATTCCGGGCGTATGGATGCTGTTGGGATCCAAGGCTCCTGCCGGGACCAGCTCTTCCACTTCGGCCACGGTGATCTTTCCGGCCATGGCCATCATATGATTGAAGTTGTTGGCCGTATTCCGGTAAATGAGATTGCCTGCCGTATCCCCCTTCCAGGCTTTCACAAACGCAAAATCCGCCGTCAGGGCCATCTCCAGCAAATACTTTTTGCCGTTAAACTCCCTCACTTCCTTGCCTTCGGCCACCTCCGTACCATATCCCGCCGGAACAAAAAAAGCGGGAATCCCGGCGCCGCCGGCACGGCAACGTTCTGCCAGCGTTCCCTGCGGGATCAGATCCACTTCCAGTTCGCCGGACAGCAACTGCCTTTCAAATTCACTGTTTTCACCCACGTAAGATGAGATCATTTTTTTTATCTGATGTCGCTGTAGCAAAATCCCGAGACCGAAGTCGTCGACACCGGCATTGTTGGAAATACAGGTCAGGCCTTTTACGCCCAGATCATGCAATGCCTGGATGGTCTTTTCCGGGATGCCACATAATCCAAAACCCCCGAGCATCAGCGTCATGTTGTCGCGGACGCCTCGAATGGCTTCTTCTGCAGTTTTTACAACTTTATTCATAGTTTAAGATATTTGTAATTTGTCCATGCTTAATTTTTCAGCAACCGATCTGCCTTGAGATCACCAGACGCTGGATCTCGGAAGTACCTTCCCCGATCTGAAGCAACCGTTGATCGCGGTAAAAACGCTCCACATCATAATCCTTCATCAAGCCATAACCCCCATGGATCTGTACGGCTTCGTCGGCCACTTCTTTGGCGATTTCCGAGCAATACAGTTTTGACATGGCCGCTTCTTTTCCGTAAGGTTTTCCGGTGTCCTTCAGCCAGCAGGCTTTGTACAACAGGTTGCGTGCCAGTTCGATTTTCAGGGCCATGTCGGCCAGCTTGAATGCATTGATCTGGAATTTGGAGATCGGTTTACCGAATTGTTTTCTTTCTTTGGCATAGGCCATCGCCATTTCAAAGGCCCCCTGGGCAAGGCCCAGCCCCATTGCACCAATGGAAAGCCTTCCGCCGTCGAGGGTATGCAGCATGATGTAAGAACCTTCGCCAATCTTTCCCAGCAGGTTTTCCTTCGGCACCTTTACTTCATCGAAGTACAGCTCGGAGGTATCCGAGGCACGCCACATCATTTTGTTGTGCATGGGCACTTGTTTGAAGCCCGGCGTTCCGGATTCCACGATCACCGTGGTAAAGATCTTTTTCCCGTCTTCTTCACCCGATACCGCCTGCACGGTGCATCCTTTTGAGATTTTGGAAGCGCCGTTGGTGATAAAGATCTTGGAGCCGTTGATGGTCCATTGGTCGCCGTTTAAAACGGCCGTCGTTTTGGAACCTCTGGAGTCGGAACCTGCGCCGGGTTCGGTCAGGCCAAAGCTCCACAGCCCCTCACCGGTGCAGAGGTCCGGAAGGTATTTCATCTTCTGTTCTTCCGTGCCAAATTCATAGATCGGCGCCACTCCCAGCGAATTATGGGCCGCCACCGTTGCAGCCTGAGAGCCGTCAACGCGGGCAAGTTCTTCCACAGCAATGATGTACGAAAGCGTATCCAGTCCCTGACCGCCATATTTTTCGGGCAGGGTCATGCCGAGCAAACCCAGCTCCCCGATTTTTTTTGTCAGGTCATAAGAAAACTCACCGCGTTCATCCAGTTCCCTGGCTACCGGTTTAATTTCACGTTCTGCAAACTCGCGAACCGTGTCACGAATTAATTGTTGTTCTTGTGTTAAATCAAAATTCATTATCCTCTTAATTTGTATGGGTTTCCCTGGGCAACAGATTGACCAACTCCAGCGTGGTATCCACCCGCTCCCCTGCAACTACGTTAACATTTTCCACTACGGCATCAGTCAGTGCCACAATATTATTTTCCATTTTCATGGCTTCCACCACCAAAAGAACGGTACCTCTTTTCACTTCGTCGCCGGCTTTCACATTCACCTTGATCACCTTCCCGGGCATGGGTGCGAACAAGCTGTTTTCGCCCGGACCGTCGTCCGAAACAAAATGATCTTCGTCTGAAAGCAACATGTCGGTTCTTTTCATCACAAAATCCGCACCGTCGATGCTGACAAATGTGCGGCCATCCCTGCTAAAGGAAATCACCGCCCGGTAAGGACGATTAAAAATACGAAAATCCACACACTGGCTGCTTACCGATACCAAAGTCACTTCGTATTGCTTCTCTTCCATTTCGAAATCGTAATATTCACCGGCCCGGTTTAACAGCCTGATTTGATATTTTTTCTCTCCGGCAGAAAAGGTCATGATCATCCGGTGGCGCCAGAAGCCAATGGCTTCCCAGACATTTCGCGGTTCCTGAAATTGTTGCAGATTCAGATCATGGAGGGCCAGGGCCAGGAGGGCGGCAGGTTCCCCGATTTCTTTTTGGGATGCCCGGATATCCTGAATAATGGCCCCGGTGTGGTCGTCGCAAAATTTTGTGGAAATTGCATTTTTTGCGAAGGCAGGGGTTTTCAGCAGATGCATCAAAAAGGAAATGTTGCTGCGGACCCCCTGAATGTGATAGTTCTTCAGGGCTTCGATACTTTTTTCGATGGCTCTTTCCCGGGTTTCGGCCCAGACCACCATTTTACTGATCATGGGGTCGAAGATCCCGGATACGGTCACAGCCTGGTCGATCCCCGAATCCACACGAATTCCGGGGCCTGAGGGCTCCTGATACAAGGTCATCGTTCCGGGGGCCGGCAAAAACTGGTTCAACGGATCTTCCGCATAGATCCGGCACTCGATGGCATGTCCATTTTGGGCAAGGTTTTCTTGTTTAAGTCGCAATTTGTTTCCGGCGGCGACCAGGATCTGTTCTTCCACCAGATCCACGCCGGTCACCATTTCGGTTACAGGGTGTTCGACCTGGATCCGCGTATTCATCTCCAGGAAATAAAAATTCAGGTCCTTGTCCACCAGAAATTCGATGGTACCCGCACTGTTGTATTTCGCCTCCCGGGCAATGGCCACGGCGGCTTTTCCCATCTTTTCCCTGACTTCGGGTGTTAACGTCGGGGAAGGTGATTCCTCGATGATTTTCTGGTAACGCCGCTGAATGGAGCACTCCCTTTCGAAAAGATGCACCACATTTCCGTGGTTGTCTCCCAGCACCTGGATTTCGATATGACGCGGTTCCTCGATATATTTTTCAATAT